>JAYVVY010000315.1:0-9104 GCA_043786575.1 Ilumatobacteraceae bacterium | reverse complement strand
ACGCTGGCCAGCAAGGCTGATCATCTCGCCGAGGGAAGCGTGCGTGTCCGTCACCTCGGCGACATTACCTAACGACCATTAGGGTTCTCTCATCGCGGTGCCTACAGAGAGCCTGGAACGATGGATTTTGACCTCACACAGACGGATCACCTGCTCACTACCACCCGCGCGGTACGCAAGCGACTCGACCTCTCCCGGCCGGTGCCCCGCGAGCTCATTCTAGATTGTGTCCGCATCTCGACGCAGGCGCCGGCGGGCGGCAACAACCAGAAGTGGCGCTGGGTCATCGTGGACGATCCGGCAAAGAAGGCGATCATTGCCGATGCCTACCGCCGCGTGTACGCCCCGTACATCGCCACACAGCAGCGCGCCGTCGCAAAGGCCGGAAACGCAGCGGAGAAGAACCCGATCCTGGACTCGAGCAACTACCTCGCCGACATCCTCCAGGACGTGCCCGTCTTGGCCATTCCGTGCGCACTCGGGTCGCCCACCGATATGGGTGACGGCAAAGGCAGCCAGCAAGGTTGGTGGGGTTCGGTCATACCGGCCGTCTGGAGCTACTGCCTCGCTGCTCGTTCGCGGGGCCTCGGCACGGTGTGGACCACGCTGCACCTTCCTTTCGACGAGGAGGTCGGCGAGGCCCTCGGAATCCCCGACACTGTCACCCAACTCGGCTGCATCCCCACCGCCTACTACACCGGCGACGACTTCAAGCTCGCCACCCGCAAACCTGCCGAACAGGTCACCTACTGGAACAGTTGGAAGAACACAGCCATCGATTAGGTCGTGTGATCGGCAGCAGCGGCCGACGCCTCCGCCGTCCTGCGAGCGACGTCGGCATACATCCGAGGTGTGGGCAATGCCAACAGCGATGCACCACCGTCCACGCAGAGGGTCTGGCCGGTTACATACGCCCCCATGTCCGAACACAGGTACAGCGCCGCGTTGGCGATGTCCTGGCTGGACCCCATTCGTCCGAGTGGGGTCATCTCTACCAGTGCCTGAATCGCAGGGGCGACGGTGAACACTCGCGACGTCATTGGCGTTTCGATCAGCGATGCGGCAACAGTGTTGAACCGGATGTTGGCATCGCCGTACTCGACCGCAGCGATCTTCGACGCGTACTCCAGGCCGGCCTTCGCGCTGGCATACGCCGCGAGTCCAATTGCAGGATTCTGTGCCGTCAGGGAGCTGATCGAGAGGAAGGCACCCCCGTTGCCGAGCTGGCGCATCGCATTGCCGGCATGACGAAAGCAGTACAGCGCCCCCTGAATCTGCACGGCATGCATGCTGGCCAACCTCTCTGGCGTCAGCACGGCAATCGGCGTGGACTGCTCGTAGCCGGCGCAGTTGACGAAGATGTCGAGGCGGCCAGTCCGTTCGACCGCAAGGTTGACCAGCGCGTGCACGTCGTCATCATTGGTGATGTCGCAGACGGCCCCGATGCCACCGATCTGCGCGGCGACTTCGTCGACGAGCTCGCGCCGGCGAGCGCCGATCACGACCGTTGCGCCCTGGCTCGCGAACGTACGACTGATCGCCTCGCCGAAGCCACTGTGGCCGCCGACCACCACAGCAGTGCGGCCCACGAGTAAGCCATCCATCACGATTGCTCCTGCTCCACGTGTGCAACCGCAATGTTGCCGTCGGTCCACATCACCGTCAGCGTGCGGTGAGCGATGCGCCAGCCCGCCCCGGTTCTGGTCAGCCTGTCCTCGTAACGCCCGGCAACGATGTAGTTGGGGCCACCTGTGGCAGCCTTGCGAATGTGTTGCGCCTGCAGGTAGCACCGGTGCGTTGCGGTGTCGCCGTCGACGGCTACCTCGTGATTGCCGACGAGATGCTGGCTGTCGTCGAGGTGCTCGAGCGCCGCACGAATGCGACCAACAATCGCGTCGATGCCAACAAGGTCCGAGCCGCTGGACAAGTCTGCAGTGGCGTCGGGAAGAAAAACCGTCGCCAGTTGGGGCCAGTCTTTGGTGTCAAGAGCGCGGCAATAGCGCAGCGCGACAGCGACCACGGCCCTTTCATCCATCATGTCCGCGATGACGGCGTCCCGGTCGTGCAACTGGCTCTCGCTCATATCAGTGTCCACCCTCCGTCGACGCACAGATTCTGCCCCGTGACATAGCTCGCTGCATCGCTCACCAGGAACAGTACGGCGTGAGCAATGTCGTCGGGTGTTCCTCTCCGCCCGAGTGGGACGTTCGCAGAGCGCTGCTTCATCAACGGGCCCATCAGCCCGCTCAACGAGGGGTTCCTGGGCCAGAAATGCTCGATCTCACCGGCGTGCATCCTGTCCAGAGTAGGTACCGGCACCACCCCAGGGCTGACGGCGTTGACGCGTATGCCGTGCGGGGCGAGGTCCACCGCAAGGCTGCGCGAGAAGTGGATGGCACCTGCCTTCGCTGTGTCATAACCGGTACCCAGGCACGGCAGGAGGCCGTCGACGGAGGCGATGTTGACGATGGCCCCGCCCTCACCCTGGGCAACCATGCGCGCTGCCGCCGGCTTTGCGCAGTTGAACAGGCTGGCGAGATTGACGTCGATCGATCGTCGCCATGACTCCACGCTCTGGTCAAGGATGCTGCCGGCTTCGTGGTACGAGCCGGCGTTGTTGACAAGGATGTCGAGGCGATCGCCGAACGTGCTGAGCACGGTGGTGCAGGCGGCCGCGTTGGTGACGTCGAGGGCGATGGCCTGCCCGCCAATCTCGGCGGCAACCCGCCGAGCACCTTCGACATCAATGTCGGCGACGGTCACGAGTGCCCCGGCGCGGGCCAAGGTACGCGCGATTCCCTCACCGATCCCGGTGGCAGCGCCCGTCACTAGGGCAGCGCGACCATTCAGGTCAAAAAGTGAGGAGATCAATTCATCCATGCTGCGACCTTACGGAGCAAGCCCGCGTCAGCCGGAGTCGGGCAACGTGGACTGAGCTGTAAGTACTCTTGGCGCGATGTTGGGTGCACCAATCCAGGTCGCGTACGCGGTTGACGATGTAGTCCTCGCCGCGCAGCGGTGGGTAGCGCGCGGCGTTGGGCCGTTCTTCGTGATCGAGCACATCCAGCTGCGTAACGTGCGTGTGCGTGGCGTATCCGGAACGTTCGACCACTCCTCCGCATATGCGCAGTGGGGGCCGCTGATGGTGGAACTGATCTGCCAGCACGACGGCGGGCAGAACCCGCTTGTCAGTACGACTGGTGTGCACCACATTGCCCACTTCGTCGACGACTTCACGGCAGCGGGCGCCTCGCTCATCGAGCAGGGCGCCTCCGAGACGCTGTACGCCGAAACATCCACCGGCATGCCGTTCGCGTTCTTCGACGCATGCGACACGCGGGGACATCTCATCGAGATCTACGAGCGCACCGAACGCCTCGGCCGCTTCTACGAAAGGGTGCGCGATGCATCAGTCGGCTGGGCCGGTAACGACCCGATTCGGCGTCTCTAGCGACACCGACCTCAGGTCACGCGGCCGGCCTCATGGATCTGTTTGCTGCTGCCGAGATTGATCTTGTTCGGTGTCATCCCCGCTGTGGTCTGGCCGGCGTCGACCACCAGCGTGTGGCCCGACACATAGCGGGCGTCGTCGCTGGCGAGGTAGAGCGCCGCCGCCGCGATGTCCTCGGGCAGTCCTGCGTAGCCAAGGGGCGACGAGGCAGCGATCCTCGCGTTGGTTTCGGCGAGGTCGGCTGGGTCGCCGCCGCGGACCGACGCGGTCATCGCTGTCACCGTATTGCCGGGTGAGATTGCATTGACGCGGATCGCGAAGGGGGCCAATTCGTTGGCGACCGACTTCGTCAGCCCGATCACGCCATGCTTCGCGGCGGTGTACGCGTGCGGGCCGAGGCCGCCAAGAATGCCGGCGGTGCTGGACGTGTTGATGATCACCCCGGAGTGCTGCGGCATCATCACCCGGGCGGCATGCTTGACCCCCAGGAACACTCCGCGCAGAAGAATCGCAATGGTGTTGTCCCAGGCTTCCACGGGCATCTCCGAGATTCGCCCGACTGCCCCGATGATGCCGGCGTTGTTGAACATCACGTCAAGACGCCCGAACTCGGACACTGCCAGATCTACGGCGGCCGCAACATCGGCCTCCTTCGTCACGTTGCACAGGGCGAACCGCGTGTTCTCACCCAACTCGGCAACCAGCGCCATCCCCGCCTCGGCCTGCATGTCGGCGACGATGACCTGTGCACCGTGGGCAACAAACATGCGGGCAGTCCCCGCGCCGATACCGCTGGCCGCGCCGGTGATGACCGCGACCTTGCCTTCCAATCGGCCGCTCATTGCGCTGACCCTGCGCCGTGATCGATCAATGCGTTCTGCGTGCGCTCGACGACCGCGGTCCACAGCGCGATCGCTCGCTCGCTGGTGAAGTCGAGGCTGCCGACTGCGAGGACCGGAATCATCCAGCCGCAGCTGACGCCGACTCGGTAGTCCTTGAGCAGCGTTTCGTAGTCGTAGTCGCTGACGCCGTTGGCCACCAGCGTGTCGTGATACGCATGCAGTAGGTCGGCCTCGTGGGCCCGACGATCCTCGGTGCTCAGGTTCTGCGACATGAAGTACCCGACGTCGGCCGCGCCGCCACCCTGGCTGATGGCCTGCCAGTCGATCACGACCACCGAGCCATCGTCCGCGAAGAACAGGTTGTCCGCCCGAAAGTCGAAGTGAACCAGCGTGTGCGGCATCGCGGCCAGATCCTCCAGAATCTGCGGCCGCGCTGCGGAATAGCCAGCGACGAATTCTGCCAGCTCGGGCTTGATGCTGTCGCCGAAGGCCGCCATGAACCCCGGCAGTGAGGCATCATAAATAGCCGAGCCGGCTTGGTTGAGCGGGCCGTTGATCACCGGAATGAAGTCCGCATCGTCAAGCCCCTCGGCGTTCCAGAAGCGAGCGTGATGTGCAGCCAAGCCGACGAGTGCGGCGCGCGCCTGCTGTGGCGTCACGCCGACGACCTGGTCGCCCAGCGTGAGACCGGAGAGGTCCTCCATCAGCAGCATGTAGCTCTCGTCGGCCGACTCCGCGGCTGGCTGGCACGTGACGTGATACACGCCGGGAGTGCGCAGCGGGGACTGACCTGCCACCTCGCTGTAGAAGCGGTGCTCACGTTCGTAGATCCGCGTTGGGTGCATCATCGCCCGAATGTCAGGGGACTGCGTGGGGAACTTGGCAACCACCGTGGTCGGGGCGCCGGCCGTGGCGCCGCTGTAGACAAGACCGACCTTGCCGACTTCGCCCATGAAGCCAACCCCTGCGGCTGCCGCGTCGAGCACGACTGATTCGACTGTGACGTCGGGACCGATCACTCCGGACTCGCGGAGTGCGATGGTCATCCATTCGGCGGTGACCTCGCTGGTTGTTGTCGGCAGCATCATCTGGTGCGGAACCTTTCTGTCTCGGGCGCGAGGTCGCTGTCGGCCGTGCGCATTGCTTGGAGAGTGACGAACGCGACGCCATCGACTTCGCGTACTTGGTGGCAGGCAACGCCCTCCCATGCGGGCGGGCCAGAGTGGCTGCCGTCGCGCACGTCGAATGACGCACCGTGTAGCGGACATGTGATCCCGAAGCCGCGTAGGCGGCCTTCGCTGAGCGGCGTGTCTGCGTGGGAGCAGTTGTCGGCCAGCGCGTACAACTGACCGGCAGCGCGGCACACGACGATGCCGTCACGGCCGATCTCGTCGAAGCAGCGCAGTTCACCGTCGGCAAGGCCGCTGAGGTCGCCCAGTTCGATCTCTTCGCTCACAACGGCCCGAGCGCGAGGTGGCGATCAATGTTGTCGTGGAAGAACCTGATCCGCCGCTCTTGCCAGGGCATGTATTCGCCACGGAAACCACGCGAGCGCAAGCCCTGCTGTTGGGTGTTCCAAATGGCGACATCTTGGTCGATGCCAGGGCCGCAGGAGACCTCGCCGGCGACACCCGTCTGATGCTCAACCTGATGATTGATCGACGCCCAGTCGCGCATCGAGTTCGACCAGTACTCGGTAGCGCCCTCTGGGAACAAGGTGAGGTACCACATGTCGAAGAAGCACTTCTGCGGGTCGGTGGGATGGGGTGTCGCTCGCAGCCAAATGCAGCCGTCGGGCTTCATGCTGAACGAGATGTTGGGGAAGACGGTGTAGTGGTAGTTGTCGGTGAGCTGCTCATCGGAGTAGCGAGAGAAGTCGTAACCCTTCGCCGAGCCGAGCAGGCGCTTCTGCTCCTGCAACGCGGCGCGTAGCCCGGAGAGGTCGTGGAGATGGGCAGCGGGGTCGATCTCCCAGAACTCAAGGTCCGGACCCATGCTTTTCAACGTGCGGTCCGGCTTCCCACGAAAGTGCGGGCCCGGGCCGCCGCCAGGCATGAGCATCCGTGCGTGACCCGACGGGTAGAGGTCGAACTGGCTACCGCTATGGTGTTCGTTCAGTGTCGACAGCGTCTGGGGGTGCACGTAGGGCAGGTGATAGCTCTCGTTGAAGTTGTCCTGTACGCACTTCCAGTTGAAATTTCCCTCAACCGTGACCCAGTGCGTGCGCTTCATGTTCTCCATGCGATACGCATCGAGGTGATCCGCAACGGGGTCGAGCCACTCGCGCAGTGGGGTGGCGTTCGGGTCCATGTTGAACCAGATGAACCCGGCCCAATTGTCGGAGGGCATTTCGACGAGGTTGCGCACGCCGCAGGGGCTGCCTTGCACGAAATCGTCCTCATCGGGCACCCAGTTCAAATTGCCGTCGGTGCCAAAGCGCCAGCCGTGGTAGGCGCACTGGAACTCGCCGGTGATCAGCGAGCCAACCTCGGCCGTCACCAACCGATTCCCGCGGTGTTGGCACACATTGAAGAAGACACGGACGACGCCGTCGGCGCCGCGCACGGCAATCACCGAATCGCGCCCGATCTCGTAGGTGATGTAATCGCCCGGCTCGGGAACCTGGTCGACGCGCCCAGCTACCTGCCAGACGCGCGGCCACAGTGCATCTTGTTCCAGCCGCAGAAACTCGGGCGACCAGTACCGCTCGCCACGGATTGTCGTGTCGCTCAATGCGGGCTCCGGCGCCTTGGCACGAGTGATGCCGCGTACTTCGACGCGATGCTCGGCAGTTTCAGTCATCACCAACCCCCTTCACTTCTCGTGTCGCGTTCTCGGCCCCAACCGCTCCACTACGAACGCGTCAGTAGCTACGACTAACCTAATCAACATTCAGCAAGTCGGACGTATCGCAAAGTGACGTATCGCAGCGGGGAGCATGCAGGGTGACCGAACGGATCACAAAGGTGGGTGTGCGTCCCGGTGAAGCCCGCTGCCCGGGCCCGAGCACTCGCGACCTGATCCTGGGCGACTCCACCCCCACACCGGCGCAGTTGTTGGAGCAGTCGTACCAGTTCGAGGGTGACGACGACGTTGTCTATAGCGAGTTCACGTCTGCCAGCTACGCCGCCGCAGAGCACGAGCTCATGTGGTCACGCACCTGGCAGTGGGCCTGTCGCGAAGAACACATCCCCGAGCCGGGCGACTACTACGTCTACGACATCGGCGACCGCTCCGCACTCATCGTGCGCGGGCCGGATGGTTCAGTTCGGGCGTTTCACAACGCATGCCTGCACCGTGGCACACAGCTCAAGCCACCGGCATCGATGGGTTACAGCACCAAGCTGCGCTGCCCGTTCCACGGCTGGACATGGTCGCTGGACGGCAAGCTGATCGACCTACCGTGCGAATGGGACTTCCCCCACGTCGACGCTGACAAGTACCAGCTGCCACAGATACGCACTGGGCTTTGGGGTGGCTTCATTTTCATCAACTTCGATGACGAGGCCCCGACGCTGGAAGAGTACATGGGCGTCATCCCCGAGCACTTCGCGAACTGGAACCTTGGCGACCGGTACGTGGAAGTGCACATTCGCAAACGATTGCCGGCCAACTGGAAGGCATCGGCAGAAGCCTTCTTGGAGGCGTACCACATCCTCGAGACGCACTCTCAGTCGATCTATACCGCGGGCGACGCCAACGCCCAGTACGACGTGTTCGGTGAACACGTCAGCCGCTTCATCCATACCATCGGCACCACCAGCCCACACGTGCCGGATGCCAAGCGCCCCGACGAGGCGGACATTCTCAACATGTTGATGTCACGCAAGAACCCGGGCCAGGAAGTGCCGCCAATTCCCGATGGGGAACGCGCTCGCGACGTGTACGCCCGTTACATGCAAACGGTGCTCGGCGAGCAGTACGACAACGACTTCTCACACCTGTCGGTCAGCGAGACCATCGACTCGATCGAGTACTTCCTGTTTCCCAACGCCTTCTTTTTCCCCGGCCTGCAGATTCCACTGTGCTACCGGTTTCGGCCCGACGGGCCGGACCCAGATCGGTGCACGTTCGAGGTTCTGTACCTGCGGCCGAAGCCTCGGTCCGGGAAGGTGCCACCACCTGCCGAGCCGTTCGACCTCGACGTCGGCGACAGCTACACGACGGTGCCCGGCCTGCCGAAGTCACTGGGCGCCGTGCTCGACCAAGACACCACCAACCTTGCCGCGCAGACTCGAGGCTTCAAGGCCAGTAAGAAGCGCGGGCAGACACTGGGCAACTACCAGGAGGTGCGAGCGCGTCACTTCCAAGCGACCGTTCGTAACTACATCGCTGAGGGCCGCGGCCGACAGGAGAGCGAAACATGAACACACAGCCGATCAACGATCTCGTTCATTCGTACGCCGATGCAGTGGTGCACCGCGACGCTGCGCAATGGTCCTCGACGTGGGCCCACGACGCTGTGTGGGAGCTTGGCAAAGGTCGCCGTGTCGAGGGACGCGACAACATCCTCGCCCTGTGGAACAAGTCGATGGACGGCTTCGCGGCTGTGGTCCAGAACGTGGTCAACGGCTCCGCCACGCTCGACCTCAGCGCCGGCACGGGCACCGGCCGCTGGTACATCATCGAGCACTGGCAACGCGCCGACGACTCGCGCGGCATATTGCTCGCGTACTACGACGACACCTACGTGTGCGTCGACGACAAGTGGTTGTTCGCCAGCCGAGGTTTGGTCGTCCAATATGGCGGCCCGCCCGATCTGTCCGGTGCGTTCCAGAACGCGTGGGCCTGATCCGCCGTGTCAGTTCTGA
>JAYVVY010000314.1:0-4570 GCA_043786575.1 Ilumatobacteraceae bacterium | reverse complement strand
TCATCGCTTCTGACCGGTCGGACTTTCCAAGTGGACATGCGCCGTTTCCCTCGCTGCGTTGGTGCCCGCAGAGTAGTTGGGGGGTGTGCCTGCGGCGCTGCGATATCGGACGGCGCATGGGCGGCAAAGCTGCGATCATGGCGGCGTGACTGCTTCCCAAATTGCCAAGCCGAAACGATTGCGGCCAGGCGACACGGTGGCGGTGTTGTCGCTCTCGTGGGGCGGGCCGGCGACTTTCCCGAATGTGTTCGGGTCGGGCGTGGCGACCCTGACTCATCGATTCGGGCTGCGCGTTCGGGAGTACCCGACGACCCGTCTCGCAGCCAGCGCGTTGCGCGCCGACCCGCGTGCGCGTGCTGCGGACTTGAATGCGGCGTTTGCGGACGACTCGATTGCCGCGATCTTCGCGACAATCGGTGGCGACGACTCGGCTCGGCTATTGCCATACCTCGATTCCGATGCGATTCGAGCGAACCCAAAGATCATCATGGGCTACTCGGATACGGCGGCGCTGCTGGTCTACTGCCACAGCCTCGGGATGGTCACGTTCAATGGGCCGTCGGTGATGGCCGGGTTCGCGCAGATGGCCAACTTTCCGGCGGCGGAGGCGCACGTGCGGTCGATGCTGTTCGAGCCGCCTGCGACGCTGCCGTACGCGCCGTACCCCGAGTGGGTCGACTCGTATGAGGATTGGGCCACGCCTGGCGCCGAGACTCGGGTTGGTGTTCTTCGCGCACATGATGGCTGGCGCTGGCTCAACGGGTCGGGTATACGGTCAGGCCGACTGTTCGGTGGATGTGTGGAGGTGCTCGAGTTTCTGAAGGGCTCGCGCCACTGGCCGACCGAGGATTTTTGGGACGACCGCATCCTGTTCCTGGAGACTTCGGAGGACAAGCCAACGGATGGGCAGGTGAGGTACTGGTTGTTCAACTACGGAGTGCAGGGTGTGTTCGAGCGAGCGTCTGCGCTGTTGGTGGGCCGTGCGCGCAGCTACTCCGACGACGAGAAGGCCGAGCTCGACCAGATGATCATCGACGTAGTCGTTGGCGAGTTCGGTGCGAAGGACCTGACGATCGTCACCAACATGGACTTCGGGCACACCGACCCCCAATGGATCCTGCCACTGGGCGTGCAAGCCGCCTTGGATTGCGACGCACGGACGTTTCGATTGCTGGAGCCCGCATGCATGTGATCCGTGCGGACGCTGATTTCGATCCACGTAGTGACCGAGCGCCGAGGCCAGGGCCTGGGTCAGGTGCTGCTGCAGCAGTTCAGCGATGACGCCGCGGCAGCGGGAGCCGAAGTGTTGGAGCTGGGAGTCCACAAGGCAAACCCAGCCAAGCGAATGTACGAACGGGCTGGCACGAGCAAGTCGGAGTAGACGGCGACTACCTGCTGTACCGCCTGATCGCGTAGTCGCTGCCTGTCGAAATTCGAGTGTCTGCAGACTGCAGTAGCGTTCGGGCATGAGCACCAACCTTCGTCTGTATACGTCCGCCGTTTACGCCTTCGAGCATGTGCTGAAGAACGCCAAGCCAACTACGTTTTCGCGCAAGGCACCGTGCGCCGGTTGGACCGGCAAGGACGTCTACGAACACGCGGCCGGCAACCTGGCGATGATCAAGGCCTTTGCGGCTACCGGCAAGGGCCCGAAGTCGACTCCGAAGCTCGGCGCCGACCCGCTGGGTGCATGGATCAAGCTGCGCGACCAGACGTTCGAGGTGCTTGATCACGCGCATGTGTTGGAGACGGTTGCGCACGACCCGTTCGGTCCGGGCTTCGGTCCGATGACCATCGACGCGCTGGTCGGCTTCATGGCCGCAGACCTGGTGCCGCACACGTGGGACATGGCTCGCACGGCGAAGGTGGACGAGCGCCTCGACCCGGCCCTGGTGAAGCACACGCTGGCCACCTGGAAGTCGCTCTCCGAGGATGTTCTGCGCATGCCCGGAATGATGTCGGCCGCCGTCAAGCCCGCGGCAGGAGCCGACGCCCAAACCAAGATGCTCAACTTCCTCGGCCGCACCGTCTGACGATCAACGGGTCGAGCCCCGTGCCGAAGGGCCGCAGAAGTGGTGTGGGATGCTCCTTTGATGCGACGAATCGGATTGATCGGCGGAATGAGCTGGGAGTCCTCCATCGAGTACGAACGGCTCATCAATCAAGAAGTTCGAGCACGACTCGGCGGCACAGCGTCGGCGGATCTGCTGATCCGTTCGTTCAACTTTGCCGACATCGAACTGCTCCAGCAGGCCGGCGACTGGGAGCAAGCCGGTCGGGTTCTTGCTACGGCGGCGATCGATCTGGTCGCAGCTGGTGCTGAGCTCTTGATCCTGTGCACCAACACCATGCACCAGGTTGCGGACGCGATCACCGACGCAGTCGATGTGCCGTTCGTCCACATTGCAGACGCGACGGCGGCCGCAATCCATCGCGCCGGCCTCCACACCGTCGGGTTGCTGGGCACCAGGTACACGATGGAGCAACCGTTCTACCGCGACCGCCTGGCCCACCACGGGTTCGACGTGCGGACCCCCACCGATGCGGACCGCAAAATCGTGCACGACATCATCTACAACGAACTGGTCCAAGGAATCATCACCGACGAATCGCGCGATCGGACGCTGGCGATCGTGGACTCATTGGTGGCCGAAGGCTGCGAAGGCATCATCGCCGGCTGCACCGAAATCGAGCTACTCGTCACCGCCGCCGACGTCAGCGTCGCCTACTTTCCCACCACCCGCATCCACGCCCTAGCTGCAGTCGACGCCTCCCTCAACAACCCCGGACGCTAAGGAATTCAAAGGGCCCGAAACTTGGAAGAGTCGTGTCTCAACGACGTTGTGATCCTGCTCGAGGGGGCCGCTGGCGAATGCGCCCAGCGAGTAGTCACCCAACGGCTTTGCCGACCCGCCGTGACCGAGCATGTCGGGGGCGATCACATGGTGGGTGAGTGCCAGATGCTCGTCTACCGCTCGCCACGTGAGCCAACTGTCGGCGAGTCCGTGCAAGACCCACACGCCGACACGTGGCGTCCCAACGCCCAGCTGTTCGCGGTGCCGGTCAAGCGGCACCGCGAACAGTCGGGTTCGGTATCAGAAGTAGTAGCCGACGACGTCCACGATCACATGCGTGGTGGAGGACGGTCCTGAAGTGATTTTGATCTTGGATGCGGCATCGACCACCACGGTTGTCGTCGTAGCAATGTCCTGCCCGGCGGTCACCCAGTTGATCGAGCTGGTGGCCGGCGCCGCGGTCAGCACGGCGCTGTACATCGTCAGGTACCCTCCGCCAGCCGTGAGCGTGACGGTCAGCGTGACCATTGCACCGGTTGAGCCCGGGGGCACGGCCAACTTCATTGCGCCGGTGCCGTCCTTGCCGAACATCAGGTCGACGGTACGGGTCTCGGCCGGGCCAACGGGCGACAGTGACCGCGAGTCATAGGCACGCAACGGTTCCGGCAACAGGTGCACGACACCGGCCCCGGCGGCGTGAACCGCGAGGTTGCCACGGAGCGCGCCTCCCCCGAACGCCGTTGTATGGACGTTGAAGTAGAAGCCGGCAGGGTTTGCCGCGATCTGATCGATCAGCACGTCGGTCGACGCCACGCACTTCGAGAGGGCGCCGAGACCACCGGGTACGAAGTCGACGACCACCGGACCGTTCGCTCCGGCCACGCCCTGGTGGATGTGAGTCAGGGTCACCGTGTCGATACCTGCGGTCGTCGAGTCGACGCAAATGGTCTGGCTGACCCGATCGAGAGTGATAGTCGCTACTCCGGCGCCGTCAGGGTCGCCTGCGCCGAGTTGGCCGGTGCCGGACACTTCGGCGGCACCGCTGAGCACGGCCGTCAAGGTCCGCTCGCTGGCGGCTTGGTCCTGGTTACTACCACCGGCGTTGCGTCGGGCGTTCGCGTCGACAATGCCGGGTACGAGAAGTGTGCCCGCCACCAAACCGACGGCACCGATCCCCAGGAGAGTGAAATGTGGTCGCTTCATGGAATTGCTCCTTCCGGGTCACCGCAGGATGCGACAACCGCATGTGTCCTGGTACCCGCATGGGCGCGAGACAGACCTCATCTTTCGGCGACGGGGAGCTGGCGGCAGTGAAGTACCAGGTCAGAGTGCTCGTAGACGGTTCAGTAAGGCCTCACCCGCACGCCGCCAAAAGAACCAAAGCGGCAGCAACGCCGCTGCAGGTCTGGCGTTGGGTCCGATGCGTGCGCCCGCTGGCGAGTTGCTTCGCCCGTTGCGGAAGAGGTCGTCCTTGGCTAGGCCTTCGCCGGTGGCGCGATTGTTGCCAGCGGCGTTGACGGTACGTGGATCCAGCCCTCGATGAGGGCGGCCTGCCGTTGGTCCTGCGAGGGAACGTGGGTCGCGCCGGTCTTGGCAGCGATTGCGGCGAGTGCGCACACGAGCGCATCGAGTACGTGGTCCGAGGTGATGCACCTCGCCCGAATCAGCTCCAGATCGAGCCAGTCGCCAACGGCGCTTTCGATGACGGCAACAACGTTGCCTCGCACTCGCTGCGCCCCGTCCAGATCGCGGAGGCTCTTGTATCCCTTGCTGTC
>JAYVVY010000313.1:0-8981 GCA_043786575.1 Ilumatobacteraceae bacterium | reverse complement strand
TTCCGCGAACGCTCATTGCCGAGTCGGACCTCGAGGACTATTGTCGAACGCGACCTGGGGAGGTCTGAAATGGGAACTCGTTTGGTTCGTTGTGCGGTGGCAGGTTCGCTGCTGGTTTCATTCGCCGTCGTGTTGCCAAGCGCGATGCCAGCCGCCAGCCAGGCCACGACCTACCGCGTCGCAATACCGAGCGTCGCAGAGAGTTGCGCGGGTGGGGCAGGCGTTCAGAAGGCTCGCCAGGGATCCGCCGCCCACGAGCCCAACGACGTGACCGCCACACAGGTCCGCGACATGGAAGTCGACTTCGGCAACAGGCTGGTCGCTCAGGGCAAAGGAACACGCAACCTAGACGGCTCGGTGACGGCAGCGGTCTCAGCAACTGGCGGCGCCATCCCCGTCTACTGGCACGTGATCAACAACGGCTCGTCGCTCACGAACGGAGATATCCCCGACTCGCAGATCACCGCCCAAATCAGCGTGCTCAACGCCGCATACGCGTCGACCGGATGGCAGTTCACCCTCGCCGGCACCGACCGCACCACGAACGCGTCGTGGTACACCGCGACCAATGGAACGACCGCTGAGACACAGATGAAGACCGCACTTCGCAAAGGCTCGGCCGACGACCTCAACATCTACTCCAACAACATGGGAGGAGGCCTGCTGGGTTGGGCCACGTTCCCATCGTCGTACGCGTCGCAGCCGAAGATGGATGGCGTCGTGGTGCTGTTCTCTTCGCTGCCCGGGGGAACGGCTGCCCCGTACAACCTGGGCGACACCGCTACCCACGAGATCGGCCACTGGATGGGGCTCTATCACACATTCCAGGGTGGCTGTGCTCGCAACGCGACTAACGGTGGCGATCTAGTCGCCGACACTCCCGCCGAGAAGAGCGCCGCCTTCGGCTGCCCAACCGGCCGCGACTCGTGCACAAAGCTCGCCGGCTTCGATCCGATCACCAACTTCATGGACTACAGCGACGACTCCTGCATGGACCGGTTCTCTCCCGGGCAAGATTCACGCATGGACGCACAGTTCAGCGCCTACCGCTTCGGCAAGTAGCCCACCACGCCGGCCACTGGGTGGACCGCCCGTTACTCGACGCCGAGACCGGCGGCGATTGCCTTGGCGGTGAACTCCTGGAACTTGGCCACGTTGAAACTCACGACCAGGTGCGCTTCGGTTTCGATGATCACGCGGTGCGGCGAGTCGAGAAACTTCTCGAAGTTGCGCGCAGCCAGATCGTCCGGGCGCTGCGACGTGCCGGACAGGGCGGAATAGAACCACGTCTTGACTTCATTCCAGTCCTGGTCGTCGTGGGTGTGCACGATTGAGTTGCCCCTGTACGACGCTGTCTTGCCGCCACGATTGATCACAACACCCGACTGTGGTCGCTTGCGAAGCGCTGGCACGCGGGCGCGACGCTCTGCGCACGTTGTCCAAATCTTGTCATGGCGCCAGATGTAGGCAACGACCACCCCCACCGGGAAGCCGGCCGTATTGGTCCACGAGAAGATGCACTCTCCCCCGGTGCGCACCAGACCGGCCAGCTCTTCATCGCTGAGCTGCATACCCGTGAGGTCTTCGTAGTCGCTGATCTCGCTGCCTGTCATGCCAAGTTCTTAGCAGGAACCGGCAACCGGTCAGGTCAGGGAGCCGCTTGTCTGAGCCCGCTTCACTGCTGCAACGACGACGGGAATCTCATCGTCGGACAGGGGCGACATCCACTGCTTGCGAGCTAACGCCGCCGCGATGTATGGCGCAAGATCGGCGTCCTTACGCTGCTGGTACTCAACGTCTTGCACCGCGAACTCGTCCATCACCTCGGATGCGAACAACTCGAGTGAGGCACAAATGTCCTCGTGACGGTTACGGCCCGCCTGCTGGATGAAGATCACCTGATCGACACCGGCGTCGCTCATCGCGCGCAGCTGTCGCCGCGCATCGGCCGGCGTGCCGATGCAGCTCGAGTAGGTGTCGTTGAGCTCGGCAGCGTGAGCGATCCTGTCGGCAACGCTGTGCGGCTTGCGCTGTGCCTGAAACTCACCCCACAGATCGGTCCGTCCGGGGCGCTGGTCGTGAGCGACGAGTGCGTTGAGCGCGTAGCCGAAGAACTCGAAACCCTCCTGCCCCCGCCGAATCGCCTCCGCCCGGTCATGATGCAGCGAGAAGCCCGTCACCAGCGCGATGTTGGCATTGACCGAATGGCCCAGCGGCACACATTCCTCGCTCTTGATGATGTCGTAGTAGATCTCGACCCAGGCATGCGCTTCTTCTGGGTCGATGAAGCTGAAGGCCAACGCACCCAGCCCGTTGCGCGCAGCGACCTTGATCGTGTCGCGATTGGTACACGCCATCCACATCGGTGGGTGCGGCGTCTGGCGCGGCTTGGGCAAAACGTTGCGGCACGGCATGGAGAAGGTGTCCGACGAGTAACCCGGATACGGATCGAGCACCATCATGTTGGCGATCTGCTCAGCAGCTTCGAGCGACATCGCCCGCTTCTGCTTGGCGGGGATGTTGAAACCGTTCAACTCCAGCCGTGTGGCGCCCTCACCGATGCCGAAGTCGACCCGACCGTCCGAAAGCAGATCGAGCGTGGCAATGGCTTCGGCGGTGCGCGCCGGATGGTTGTAGTTGGGAATGACTTGGCGGATGCCGTGACCGAGGCGAATGCGCTGCGTCCTCGCTGCGGCCGCCGCGAGGAACACCTCGGGCGCCGATGAGTGCGAGTACTCGTCAAGGAAGTGGTGTTCGACTTCCCACGCGTAGTCGAAGCCCAGGCGGTCAGCCAGCTCTACCTGTGCCAGCGCATCGCGCAGGAGCTCGAACTCGTCGTCCTTGCTCCACGGTTTCGGAAGCTGGTGCTCGTAGAAGATGCCAAATTTGATCTCCCCAGCAGAGCACAACGCAGTGTTGAAGGACCGATCGGAGCACGAGCTGTGTCGGTGGCTGGGGACACTCGTTCACGTCGTAGCGACGAGCGTCCGTGGCGTAGCCTCACGATGTTTCTCCGCACCGGTGCATCTCGGCACCTACTGCGTGTGCGGGAAGGGGGATCGCCATGCTCGATTACATCATCAAGGGCGCCACCATCGTCGATGGCACCGGGGCCGCTCCGCACCGCGGCGACGTGTCCGTAGCCGATGGTCGCATTGTCCAGGTGGGCGGCTCGATCGCCGATCCGGCGCTCAACACGATTGATGCCGACGGCGCGATCGTCACACCCGGTTGGGTAGACGTCCACACGCACTACGACGGCCAGGTCAGCTGGGATCACGTCATGGATCCTTCGGCGGGCAACGGCGCGACGACGATCGTGATGGGTAATTGTGGCGTCGGCTTTGCGCCGGTGCGTCCCGGTGGCGAGAAGTCACTGATCGAACTGATGGAAGGCGTTGAGGACATCCCTGGCACGGCGCTGTACGAAGGCATCGAGTGGGGCCAGTGGGAGACGTTCCCTGAGTATCTCGATTACATCGCGAGTCGCGAGTACTCGCTCGACATCGGCGCCCAGGTCCCCCATGGCGCTGTTCGCTACTACGTGATGGGCGAGCGCGGCGCTGCCAACGAGGACGCGACGGCTGCCGATCTGGCCCAAATGTCAGAGTTGGTGGCCGAAGCAATCGAGGCGGGCGCATTGGGGTTCAGCACCTCGCGGACAATCGGCCATCGTTCGCTGTGGGGTTCACCGGTACCCGGCACGTTTGCCCCCGATGAGGAACTGATGGCCATCGCACGAGCAATGGGCGCCACTGGCAAAGGCGTGTTCGAGATGATTCCTGCCGGCACAGTTGGGAAACTGGAAGGACTTGGAGGCGAGCGAACAACGCCCGAGGCTGAGTTGGATCTGATGGACAGATTCTCTCGGGCGAGCGGGCGGCCGGTCACCTTCACACTTGTGCAGTCCCCGGATTACCCGCCCGACACATGGCGCCACCTTCTCGAGATGACCACAGCTGCGAACGACACCGGCTCGCAACTCTTCCCGCAGGTGTCGTCACGCCCTATCGGGCTCGCCACCGGCCTGTCGGGGTATCACGCATTTCAACGTCGCCCCACCTACATGCGCATCGCAAGTCTCCCGTTGGATCAACGCGTTCGGGAGATGGCCAAACCAGAAATCAAAGCCGCAATCCTGTCCGAGCCAGACGTCGCGGTGGCAGAACCGGGGTCCATGGCCAACATCTTCAACCTGTTCTTGATGGCTGCTCCCGTCGTGTACCCGCTGGCCGATCCGGTTGACTACGAGCCCGAGATGTCCATGTGTCTTGGTGCCCGCGCGGCCAGCACGGGCCAGGACATTCTCAGCGTGATGTATGACTTCCTGCTGGAGCAGGACGGCGCATCGATGGGGGCGATCATGGGCGGCGTGGACGTTCATCAGAGCCAAGAAGTCATCCGCGAGATGCTCACTCATCCGGCCACGGTGACGGGGCTCAGCGACGCCGGCGCGCATGTCACCCTGATCTGCGACGCGTCGATGCCGACGACTCAGCTCACCTACTGGGCACGAGATCGTCAACGTGGCGAGCGGATCCCGCTCGAGTTCCTCGTCGCCAAGCAGACCGCCCGCAACGCCAAGCTGTATGGCCTGCACGACCGCGGCACCTTGGCACCCGGGCTGCGCGCAGACATCAATGTCATCGACCTCGACAACCTCACGGTGTCGCCGCCGAAGGCATTCCACGACCTTCCAGCCGGTGGCACGAGGCTTATCCAACCGGTCGTCGGCTACCTGGCCACGATGGTCAACGGTGTCGTGACCCGCCGTCACGATGCCGACACGGGCGCCCGGCCCGGTCGACTCGTGCGCAGCAGTTAAACACCACCGTCTGCCGAGGCCTGTGGCCGCAGCGCTGCCAGCCGCAGAACTCCGCCGAGCAACCCGCCACGACATTGATGTTTGACACGGCCACGGAATGGGCACCCGTTAGCTCGCCAACTCGGCAGCTGAAAGGACCCACATGTACATCGGCCTGGGCACGTTGCTCGTCATCATCCTTCTCATTCTCGTACTCACCTGATCGGCGAACTCATGGACCCCAAGATCTCCTTCTTCTTCTACCTTGCCGCGGTCGTGTGCTTCTTGATCGCTGCAGCAGGACCGGCATGGAAGCACGGCCTGCGAACACGTCGCGGAGGAACTCCGACGCTGGTGCTGGTACCTCTCGGCCTCGCGCTCGCCGTGTTCCCCACCATGTGGACGGTTGCAACCGTCGCCTGGTGACGGCAACGAAAGCCGTCGATCACAACCCCTCAAACGCACACCTCAACACCACCACCTAATACACAAACACCACCACCCTCACACCTCAACGAACGGAGCAAGAAATGACCATCAATGACCCATACCACGAGCGCACTGAAGCCATCATCGAGATGCCGGTGGCGCAGACCGTGACGCACCAAACAGCAGGTGGCGACGTCATCGCCACCCCGGTCGTCGGCACGCAAGTCCGAAAGGCGTACAGCTCTCATTTCGAGCCCGACGCAATTATCGCCGCACTCGTCGGCCTCGCGTTGCTGCTTGTCGGTCTCATTGCAATCACCCGCGGCGGCTTCGACGGCGACATGTCGGACCCCGTCGTCGAAGTGCTCGGCTTCACCCACACGACAACCCTCGGCCTCATCGAGATTGCCATCGGTGTGTGCCTGCTGATCGCTGGCGCGACGCGCTCCCGCACCGGCGCGCTCTTCTTCGGAGCCGTGCTCGGCGTTGCCGGCTTTGTCGGCGCAGTGCAGACCGAGTCGTTCAACACATCACTCGCATTGGAATCATCGCTGGCATGGTTGGCCGTGATAGCTGGCGTCGTCGTCGTGCTCAGCGCTCTGATGCTGCCACGGTTCGCCCGTCACGCCACCGTCATCGAAAGCGTCTGATGGCGGATCACGACGACATCGACAAGGCCAGCGGTGCAGTCCACCGCCGTGACGCTGCGCGCATCGTTCAGTTGGTCGTGGTGGTGGCGCTCATCGCTGCCTTCGTCGCCGTCGCGTTGGACAACCGCGCTGATGTGCGCGTGGGCTACGCCGTCGGTGAAGCGCTCGCACCTGGTTGGCTGGTCATCGCGATCTCCGCATTTGGCGGGCTGATGATCGGCTGGCTACTCCGTCTGCGCTCGCGCCGCAACCGCGCCTGAGGGCACGAGCACGAGGCAAGGCGTCTGTTTGGGACACACTTGCCGCATGTTCAGCAAACGGCGAGACTGGTTCGAACCGGTTGGAGGTTCGACATGAGCGAGCACTTTCCACCCACCAGTTGGGTGGCAGACACGGAGCCGAACGAACGCTTCTCGTTGTACTCGCGGGGCAATGTTGGCGAGGTGTTCCCGCATGTGATCACCGCCCTTACCGGCACACTCATCGGCGACGCCGTGCGGCAGGGGCAACTCGACGAGTTCTTAGGGATGGGCGTGCTGCGGCCGCGCGAGTTGCAGGGCCAGTCGCTTGGCACCGGTGTCTTCTGCGGTTACCTCTACATGAACGCCAGCACGATGCGCCTCTTCGGCGAGCGCATGCCCGGCATGACGGTGAGCGAGGTCGACTCGCAGGTGATGGGCGACGTCGCCCTACCACCGCACCGACGAGCCAAAGGCGACCGCAGCCTTCTCGCGACCCTACGGCTCGCCAAGTACGCCATGTCGACTCTTCGCCGCCCGAACCTGCAGCCACTCGCGGCAGCGCGCGCTGACGCAAAGAAGTGGCTGACAACGATGCCCTCACTGCGCGAGGCAACCGACGCGCAGCTGCTCGACTGGTTGCGCTCGTTCCCGCCCCGACAGCGCGCCAGCATGAACCGACTGCTGCATTGGAGTGGAGTGGCGGGCGCGCCGCTCGGCATCCTCGACCGGCTACTCGATCGGCCGAACATGCCGGCGGGCATCGTCAACCGAATCGCTAGCGGCACGGGCGACGTCGACTCTGCGCAGTTCGCCCAACGCCTCTGGCAACTCGGCCGCCTGGTCGTCTCCGATGAGGAGCTGACTGACGCATTCGATGGCGGCCTCCACGACATCAGCGAGCGCACGCGACGCACCGCCCTCAACTCGGGAATTGCATCGTTCCTGCACGATCACGGCCACCGCGGCAACGATGAATACGAACTTGCTACGCCTTCCTGGTCGATGGACCCGTCACCGATCTACGCCGCAATCGACCGGCTGCGCAACGCTCCCGACGGGCGCGACCCGATGACCGCCAACCGCCGGCTGGCAGCGGACGCCGAGACGGCCCTCGCTCACGCTGTACAGCACGTGCCGCGTCCGCTGCGACGTCTAGTTCGCCGCTCGGCACAGCTGTGCCGCGTCGGCGCGATCGCTCGCGAACGGGCGAAGGACGTCTACGTGCTGGAGAACCTTGGAGCCAGGCGCGTGTTGCACGAACTCGCCCGCCGGGCACACCAGCGCGGCGGACCCGAAGACGTCCGCAAGGCGTTCTGCGTGACTGTCGACGAGCTGGCCGACTTCGTTGCGAATCCGGCGGCGTTCGCTGCCGTAATTGCGCAACGCTTCGAGCAGCAGCGGTACCTCAACGACCGCACCCCACCGCTCTGGTTCCAGGGTCGCATCCCTCCTCCCGACACGTGGGCGCTGCGCGCCAACACCCCACCCGCCGCCGAGCCGGGCACAGTCCTCACCGGAATTGCGGTGAGCGGAGGTGTTACGAGCGGCCCAGCCAGAGTGATCCATGACCCCAACGACCCGCGCGGACTGGAGCCTGGCGACGTGCTCGTCTGCGCGATCACCGACCCGTCATGGACGCCGTTGTTCCTCAGCGCGGCGGCAGTGGTGTGCGACAGCGGCGCAGTGCTCAGTCACGCAGCGATCGTCGCTCGCGAGCTGGGCATTCCCGCAGTGCTCAGCGTGCCCAACATCACTGCCATTGCAGACGGCACCATGCTGCACGTCAACGGCGACGCCGGAACAGTGCGCATCGGCTGAACGTCACGTCTTCGTCGATCAGTAGGCGAGCGACGCTTCAGTCGAACTCGGCGGGGTTGTTGGCCGCATTCGAGATGGCCATCGCGAACCGCAGCGCACCCGACGAGTACACCGGGCACGGGAACGCCCCCGGCACCGGGCAGAAGTGCACGCCGTCACCACGGACGGCCGTTGTTCCATCAGTGGCGCAGTCCGTGTCGAACTCGTTGCATGGCAGCCGTTCGGCATACAGACCGTCGGCTGTCTCGACTGCGGCACCGGCATCGACATAGGAGACGAACTCCCACTCGGAAGCGAACTCTTGCAGCATCCCGTTGATCGCTGTGACCCGCTCGTGGTGATCGAAGTGCGCCGCCCGCTCCGGCTGACCGACCAGCACCACCCGTGCGCCTGCCCGGCGAGCACGGCTGATCAGCACCTCCAGATCACCCCGGTACTCCGCAGCGAACGGTTCGTGATCCAAGAAGCCCCCCGCACCATTCGACATGCACGGCGTCAACGAGTTACCGGTGAAGCTGATCACCACGACGGTCGCACTATCGGCGTGAATGTCGTCGTCGACCCAATCGCATGGGGCCGTCCCGCCGAAGAACCGGGGGACGAACTCCTTCGGGGCGGTGAGGAACTTGATCGGCTCCGAGGTCTCCAGTGCCAACGAGTCGCCAATCAGCACCAGCCGAGTTGCGGCGGTAGTCGGGGCGGGCCACACCGGGCCAACTGCAGCAGCCACGGGGCCGACCGCACCAGCCGAGGCAACCGCGGGGGCCGCGATCGGCGCCGCAATGGAGGCGGCAATCGGGGCGGCGACGGGAGCAACGATCGCCGCTGCCGTCCGGACCGGAACGACAGCCCGGCTTGGTGCGAGGTCTCCAGCGCTCGAATTCGAAGTACCCCACGACGCTGCAACCAGTGCCGCCGAAATGGCCCCAACACTTGCGATCCGCAGTACGTACATGGCCACGACCCCTGTGCTCGAGCACCGGAAGTGGTGCTAGAGCAACGGTCGCGCCATGCTCTCGCCAGGTCGCTGGCTGCGAG
>JAYVVY010000312.1:0-2434 GCA_043786575.1 Ilumatobacteraceae bacterium | reverse complement strand
ATTGCCCGGCTCAGCGAACGACGAGCCGCGCTGCAGACCACGTGGTCGTTCATTGCCATCGTCGCATTCGTACTCACGTTGCTCATCGTGCAACGCCCGCCAGACCTCGCCCGCTACAAGTGGACGTTCTTGTTCGTCGGTGCCGGTCTGCTGATGCTGCCGCTGGTCCCGGGAGTGGGCACCAGCGTGGGCGGCGCAAAGATCTGGGTCAGCATCGGCCCGGTCAACTTTCAGCCAGGTGAATTCGCCAAGATTGCCCTCGCGTTGTTCTTCGCTTCGTACCTTGCCGACAACCGCGAACTGATCGCTGCCGGCACGCGTCGGGTCGGCTTCATTCGCGTCCCCGAACTTCGCTTCCTGCTGCCCATCACGCTGGCGTGGGCGTTCGCTGTTGCGGTGATGGTTGCGGAGAAAGACCTTGGTTCGGCGCTGCTGTTCTTCACGTTGTTCATGGTGATGATGTGGGTGGCCACCGAGCGGGTTATCTATCTTGTGCTGGGGCTGGTCATCTTTTCCGGTGCCGCCTACGTTGCGTGGCGGTTGTTCGAGGTAGTGCAAACACGCGTTGATGTCTGGCTGGACCCGTGGAGCCAATACGAGGGCAAGGGTTATCAGGCAGCCCAAGCCATGTTCGCGTTCGCCAACGGCGGCACCACCGGCACTGGACTGGGCCTGGGTAACCCCACCAAGATTCCTGCTGCCAGCACTGATTATGTGTTCGCCGCGATCGGTGAGGAGATGGGCTTGATTGGGGCTACGGCGATCATCATCGCCTTTCTTCTGCTGCTGGGCGGTGGTTTGCGGGTTGCTATGCGCGCTGACCGACCGTTCGAGAAGCTGCTGGCCACCGGCCTCACCACCATCATCACAATGCAAGCGTTCATCATCATTGGTGGCGTGGTGCGGCTGGTCCCGCTGACGGGTATCACGCTGCCGTTCGTCAGCTACGGCGGCAGCAGCCTGCTGTCGAACTACATCCTGCTGGCGCTGCTGTTACGAATCAGCGATTCGGGTGCGCGCCGCCGCGGCGAGACGCCCGATGAGCTGACCTTCTCCGAGCGGCTTGAGTCGCGCCGTTTACGCCGTGCAGAGCACAAAGGCGTCACCGAATGAACCAGCAGATTCGCAAGCTGGCTGCGGGCCTTCTCGTGCTGTACATCGCGCTGTTCGCAGCGCTCAATGTCATCCAGGTGAAGAAGAAGGACGAGCTGAACGCCGCGCCGCAGAACAATCGCCAAACCATTCGTGACTTCAATCGCATGCGCGGCCCCATCCTCACCGCCGACGGTGTGGTGGTGGCGCGCAGCGTGCCAGTGCCGGACCCTGAGTCGTCGTACAAGTATCAGCGTGAATACCCGACGGGAAATCTCTTTAGCAACATCACCGGCTACTACACGTACAGCTTTGGCAGCACGCAGCTGGAGCAGACACAGAACGAAGTGCTGATGGGCGACACCACGCAGCAGAAGGTGGACAGTGTCTTTGGTGGCGCGGACAACACGGGCAGCGTGCAGCTGACGCTGCGCAATGATGTGCAGGCGGTGGCGGCCAAGGCCATCGACGACTTCAACGCCGCGCAGTTGGCCAACGGTGCAACCGAGGCGGTGCAAGGTTCGGTGGTAGTGATGGACACCCGCACCGGCGAGATCTTGGCGATGGTCAGCTTGCCTCGATTCGACGCGAACCAGGTTGCCGACCACGACACCAAGAAAGCCGAGGACGTGCTCGACTTCCTCAACAACTACCCCGGTAAGCCGTTGCTAGCCAACGCGTACCAGGAGAACTACATGCCCGGCTCAGCGTTCAAGGTGGTCACCACCGGAATCTCGCTGGAGAACGGCGTCATCAGTATGGACCGTTCGTGGCCCACCGAAACCGAGTTCGTCCCGCCACAGACCAACGACCCGATTCAGAACTACGGCGGCAAGGCCTGCGGCGGCACGATGGCGGAGGTTTTCTATCGCAGTTGCAACATCCCGTTCGCGCGGATGGCCACCGAGCTTGGCCCGCAGCGGATGACGGACGGGGTGCGTGCATGGGGCATTGGCGAGAAGCTGCCCATCGACCTTCCCGGAGCGGTGGCCAGCAGCTTCTGCGGCAACATCCTGCCGTGCGATGCGGCCTTCTTCGAGGACCAGTTGCCGCTGCTGGCCATCGGTGGTTTCGGACAGGGCAACGACCTGATGGTGCCGCTGCACATGTGCATGGTCGCGGCGACGGTGGCCAATGGTGGGCGGATGATGACACCGCATGTGATTGCCGCCACCCTCAAGCACGACGGCACAGTGATCACCCGCACACCCACCGACCAAGTCTGGAAGACACCGATCTCGGCGGCGACGGCAGCGACGCTGACCGAACTGATGGTGGGCGTGGTCAACAACGGCACCGGCAAGCCGATGCAACTTGCAAACGGCATCCAGGCAGCAGCGAA
>JAYVVY010000311.1:0-3297 GCA_043786575.1 Ilumatobacteraceae bacterium | reverse complement strand
TCGTACGCCTACGAGCGCTCACGGCTGACGAGGTTGGCGGGCCAGCCGAGATCGAACTGACCGATTTCGCTCGCACGCTGGTTCCAGCGCTCCCGTTCGTGCAGATCGATGTGTTGATCATCGACAAGGGTGGCAAAGACATCAGTGGTACCACCATGGACCCCAACGTCACCGGTCGGTTCTGGGTGCACGGCCTGGCCGATCTGGCCGAGCCCGACGTCAGCACCATCGTGTTGCTCGATCTCACCGCAGTGTCCGGCGGTAATGCACTTGGTATCGGTTTCGCCGACTTCATCCCATTGTCGTTGGCACAGCAGATCGACTGGCAAAAGACATATGTCAACTGCTTTACGGCGGGCATTGCCGGTGTCCGGCGCAGTCGTATGCCAATGGTCCTTCCCACCGAGGACGACTGTGTGAAGGCCGCGCTGAGTATGTGCGGTCGCGCCTTCGACCAACCCAAGCGGGTCGTTCGGATTGAGAGCACGCTGCACATGACGCGCTGCTGGGTGAGCGATGCGCTGCTGCACGAGCTGCCTGCAGGCGCCGAGATCGTCGACTGACACGCAGTGAGCAGCCTGCTGGTATCAGCCCTGCGCGAGGTCGTTGGTGTGGACCACGTGTTGGTAGACGCCGACGTGCGGGCGACGTACGAGACCGACTGGCTGCAGCAATGGACTGGCACTACGCCGGCGGTGGTTCGTCCCGGGTCTGCGGATGAAGTGGCGGCCGTGCTGGGCGTGTGCACAGCGGCTGGTGTGGCGGTGGTGCCCCAGGGTGGCAACACGGGGCTGGTGGGTGGCAGCGTGCCGCGCGACGGAGCGGTGCTGCTGTCACTACAGCGGTTCACGGAGCTCGGCCCGGTGGACACGCTGTCGCTGCAAGTGACCGCCGGTGCAGGCGTGACCATCGAACAGCTGCAGCTTCATGCGCGAGCAGCAGGTCTGGACTTTGCAGTCGACTGGGGTGCTCGTGCAACAGCCACCGTTGGCGGTGCTGTCAACACCAATGCGGGTGGCTCCCGCGTTGTGAGGTTTGGCACCATGCGCGCCCAGATGATGGGCGTGCAGGCCGTGTTTGCCGATGGCTCGATCGTGACCCAGTTGCAGGGGCTGCCAAAGGAAACGGCAGGCCCGCACCTGCCCAGTTTGCTGGTGGGCAGCGAGGGCACGCTGGCCGTCATCACCGCGGCGCGATTGAAATTGGTGCCGTGGTATCGCTCAACGGCCGCCGCGCTGATCGCCTGTGATTCTCTCGTCGACGCTGTCTCGCTACTCCCACGATTGCGCGAGTTGTCCAGTCTCGATGCGGTCGAGTTGCTCCTGCCGGAAGCGCTGAGAATTGCGTGTGACTACCTGCAATTGAAGCCCCCAATGGAACCGGCGTCTGCCGGTGCGTTTGTGATGGTTGATTGCGCTGCCCACCATGACCCGACCGACGAGCTGGCAGCCCTGTTGGAGCATGAGCGCGGCGTGCTGGCGGTCGGTGCACAGCGCGACGAGCTCTACCGGATTCGCGACAACATCACGATCGCGATCGGAGCGCGCGGCATGCCGTTGAAGCTTGACGTTGCGGTGCCAGTGCAACACCTCGATCGGCTCGTGCGTCGGGTGCAGCCGGCGGTCCCACGGGGTGCCGAGTTGGTGATCTTTGGGCACCTTGCGGAGGGCAACCTGCACATCAACGTGCTCGGCGCGGGCGAGCGAGCCGCGGAACTTCGCGATCACATGCTTTCCGCGGCGATCGACCTGGGTGGCACCATCAGCGCTGAGCACGGTATCGGCGTGGCGAAGGCCGAGTGGTTGGAGCGTCTCAAGGGACCTGCCGCTTACGCCGCACTGCGTGCGGTCAAGCAAGCTTTCGACCCCACCAACATGCTCAACCCCGGCGTCCTGTTCCCGAAATAACCGTGCTACGGGCGGCGGGCTTCGGCGGCGTCGAGTTGGGCGCGGGTGAGCAATGCATGCAGCGTCAGGCCGTCGGCGGTCAGCGCGGCCGCCTTGTCCGGGCTGCGGTCGATAACGCACACGACGTGGTCAACGATGGCGCCGAGCGAGCGCAGGTCGTTGGTACTGATGACCACTTGGCCGCCGGTGGTGATGACATCCTCGATGACGGTGACACGCTTGCCGGCGATCTCGGCACCCTCGGCCAGTCGGGCGGTGCCGTATTGCTTGGCTTCCTTGCGCACGAACGCCGCGGGTAGCCCGGTGTGCAGCGACAGCGCGGTAGCGATGGGGATGCCGCCCATTTCCAAGCCCGCGAGCACTTCAGTGTCCTCCGGAATCAGTGGGGCGAGCGCCTCAGCGATCTCCGCGAGCAGCCTGGGCTGCGCCTCGAAGCGGTACTTGTCGAAATACTCCGTAGCGATCTGGCCAGACCGCAATGTGAAGGTGCCGGTCAGGCGAGCAATGGTGTTGATCCGGTCGGCCAAGCCGTCGAGCGAAGACATGCCGCTCAGTCTGGCCGCGGACGTTGCCGTTCTTGTTGCCGGTCTTGTTACGGATGACGCGCGTCGCGCATCAAGACCTCTTGAGCGACGGTGGCCACGTGCCTGCCGTCGGTACTGAACACGTGCCCAATTCCCAGGCCACGCGCTCCGGTGAACGCATGGCAGCTGAAGTCGTACAGGTGCCACTGGTCGGCGCGTACTGGGCGGTGGAACCAAATCGTGTGGTCGAGGCTGGCGGTGTACGTGGTGCCATGCCCATCCGCGTCGCGAAAGTCGGGATGTGCAGCTCGAACGGTGTCGGAAGGCATGTCGTCGCTCATGTACGCCAGCCAGCAGCGGTGGAGCAGCTGGTTGTCAGTGAGAGGATCCTCCAGCGCTGCGGTGACTCGCATCCAGGCCGCGCTGCGCCCCGTGCCGGTGCGCACCTCGTCGGGCAGCTGGTGGCGTGGCACGCTGCGGCGATCAAAGGCCGCCGACCAGGCATCGCTGGTCAGTTCATCGGGGCCGGGAATGGTGCTGTCCATCGGCACGGTTTGTGCGTCGGCAGTGTCTTCTGGCAACTGAAACGAAGCCTCTAGATTGAGTATTGCGCCGATGGCCTGACGTGCAACCACGCGGCGAGTGGAGAAGCTTCGGCCATTTCGAATGCGGTCGACCTCAAATCGAATTGGTTCGGTGTGATCGCCGCGGCGGATGAAGTAAGCCCGCAGGGAATGCACATGTTGGTCAGCGTCCACAGTTGCGGCTGCGGCCCGTAATGCTTGCGCCACAATCTGTCCACCAAACAAGCCACCCCATGGATATTGCGGACCAATTCCGACAAATGTGTCGGGTCCGTGAGGTTC
>JAYVVY010000310.1:0-8192 GCA_043786575.1 Ilumatobacteraceae bacterium | reverse complement strand
GACTGCAACAGGAGTTGTCGATACGACCTACGGAGGCGGCGACGGCGTGGCCGTCCTAGGAGCTCAGGCATTTGGCCCTGTTGTGATGGGTTCGGTGATGCCCGATGGGCGGCTTGTCGTAGGCGTCAGTTCAGCGGACTGGTCCACCGCATATGTACTTGCTCGTCTGCTTCCGAATGGCGACTTCGACACTTCCTTCGGAAGCGGCGGCCTGCAACAGAGTCCTTGGAGTTCATTTCGCGGGACTCTTACCTCGATGGCCGCCGATGGCGACGGATCGCTGACACTTGGCGTGTGGTATCGATGGGATCATCCGCCCAATCCGTACCTCTCGACGATTGTGCGCACGCTGCCCAACGGTGAAGTCGATCAAAGCTTTCAGCCGCATGGGTGGACGCCGGGCTCGGTCTGGTTGGCCGAGCTGGGTGTCGCCGGTTTCTCCGTCGGAGGCAGCGTGACGGCAGTTTCGGGTGGCGCCGTCGTTGTTAGCACGACGCAGTACGACCCGACCCTTTCGGCCCCTGGCGTCGCACAGCTCACTCGATTGCAGTTGCCCCCGCATGGGCAAGTTCCTACGGTGACCGCTCCAGCGGACGCGCTGGCTCCCGCCGTTCGTCTGAGGAACGCTCACCGCGTCTAGTCCTTGCCTGTGAGCAGACGTAGCCTTTGGGCATGGCTTCGTATCCGTTTACTTCTGCACTTGTTACTGGCGCGTCGAGTGGGATTGGCGAGGCGATGGCGGAACTTCTGGGGGCCGCTGGCATTCCGACGGTTGTCGTCGCTCGCCGCGCTGATCGATTGCAGCAACTCGCCGATCGGTTCCCGTGCATCGAGGTGCTCGCGGCGGACCTCGGCACGGCAAAGGGTCTCAGCAAGGTGGTTGCGCGCGTCGAGGACGAGGCTCAGCCCATCGACCTCGTCGTCAACAACGCCGGCTTCGGCACGTCCGGCGAGTTTCACGAACTGGACGCAGACCGGCTGGACGCCGAAGTGCAGCTGAACGTCGCCGCTTTGACTCGGCTCAGCCGCGCAGCGCTTGGTGCGATGGTGCCGCGCGGGCGCGGTTACCTCCTCAACGTGAGCAGTGTCGTCAGTTTCCAACCGGCCCCGAAGCTGGCGGTCTACGCAGCGACCAAGGCATACGTGACCAGCCTCACCGAGAGCCTTCATGAGGAAGCACGCGGCACGGGCGTACACGTGACGGCGCTGTGCCCCGGCCTGACCCGCACCGAGTTCCAGAGCGTCAGCAGCACCGAGAGCTACGCCACCGACTACCCGTCGTTCCTGTGGCTGGAGCCCACCGAGGTTGCACAGGCGGGCCTGGACGATGTTGCGAAGGGTAAGGCGCTGTCAATCCCCGGTGCGATGTACAAGGGAATGGCCGCCGGCGTCAGCATCATGCCCCGCGGCCTCACCCGCCGCCTCAGCAGTCTCGTCCAACGCGGCTGACAACTCCGGCGGCGAAGTAGCCCCAGCCCTCTCAACCCCATCCAGCGTCTGTGCACTTTCGAGCGCTAGGCGAGCGAAAGTGCACAAACGCTTGGCTTCACGCCGCGGAGCCGACTCGTCGCTTCGTGCGACGCGGGTAGCTGCTCGGCGGCTACTGCGGGCCGGATTAGTACTCGACGCTGGCGAACGAGGCCAGTTTGTCGATGCGGTGGCGGGCGTCGATCATGCGGACGGTGCCGCTGCGCGAACGCATCACCAGGCTCTGCGTGCGTGCGCCGCCGTGCTCGTAGCGCACGCCGCGCATCAGCTCGCCGTCGGTGATGCCGGTGGCCGCGAAGAAACAGTTGTCGCCCTGCACCAGGTCGTCGGTGTGCAACACGCGCGACAGGTCGTAACCAGCCGCGATCGCGGCGTCGCGCTCCTCATCGGTGCGCGGCGCGAGCAGGCCTTGAATCTCACCACCCATGCCCTTCAGCGCGGCAGCGGAGATGACACCTTCAGGCGTGCCGCCGATACCGATCAGCACGTCGACGCCGGCGTCTGGCCAGCCGGTGGCGATGGCGCCGAAGATGTCGCCGTCGCCGATCAGCTTCACGCGGGCGCCGGTGCTGCGAACTTCCGCGATCAGCTCGTCGTGACGAGGGCGGTCGAGGATGACCACCGTCAGGTCGCGAACGGCCTCACCCTTCGCCTTGGCAATCCAGCGCAGGTTTTGGGTGGGGGTAGCGGTGATGTCGATGCTGCCGGCGGCCTCGGGACCGACCGCGATCTTGTGCATGTAGACGCACGGGCCGGGGTTGAACATGGTGCCCCGCTCGCCAACGGCGATGACGGCGATTGCATTTGCTCGGCCGTACGCAGTGAGGGTGGTGCCGTCGATGGGGTCAACGGCGACGTCGGTGAGCGGCGCTGTGCCGTCACCGACGCGTTCGCCGTTGAACAACATCGGGGCTTCGTCTTTTTCGCCTTCGCCGATGACGACGATGCCGTCCATGGGCACCGTGGCGAGCACGGTACGCATGGCATCGACAGCGGCGCCATCGGCCCCGTTCTTGTCGCCGCGACCCACCCACCGCGAGGCGGCGAGCGCGGCTGATTCGGTGACACGCACCAGTTCGAGCGCGAGGTTGCGGTCTGGCTTCTGCGAGTTGGCGATCATGGCTAACCACCGTAGTGGCTGGCGATGGTTTCTAGGTTTGTCGGTGCACCGGCGGGTCGTCGTTCGCGGGCTGTGGCCGGCGAAGCCGGCTGTGAGCGCGAGACCGACGAATGTGATCGTGGCGATCACGAACGAGCTGATGCATGACGGGGGATGAGTGAGTGAACATGGGAATACTCCGTGGAAGCTGGTGAACGTTTGAAGTGATGCTGTGCGGCCGGACGGCGCAACGAGCGCGTGGCGCGAGCCGTGACAGTCCGACAGCTGGTGATGTGCGGGCGCGGTCAGGCGCCGGCGGGCGACGCGCCAGCGAGGCGGCGCGCACCGATGTCGTGGCGGATCAGTTGCTGCAACATGGGGCACCTCCTCTCGTGGATCGCGTCGAAGCCAACAGAGTGGCGCAAGGCGTGACGACGTGTCCACTGATTTACGGATGCGGCCCTGTCGGCCGCAATGAGGCAGTTCTAGAGTGATCGGGATGGAACCAATTGCGGCCGAGCGGTGCATCGGCGGCACTGATCTCACCGAGCCGCGGCTCGCGCCGGACGGTTCACTGCTGGTCTACGCCCGCTCGGTTGGGGGTGTGGCCAGTCTCGTCGTGCATCGCTTCGACGAGTCGATCGACCAACAGTTGGCAGTGTGGCCCGCGCTGCGACCCGGGCGTGGCATGGGTGGCGGTGCGTGGGCCTTTACTGCCGACGCCCAGTCGGTGGTCTACGTCGCGGCCGACGGCAACCTGTGGCAGCAGTCGATTCACGGTGGCGCAGCGGTCGCTGTCACCGACCACGGCCCCGACCGTTCGGCCAGCGGGCCGTGCCTCAGCGACGACGGCGGGTACATCGTGTTCGTGCTCGACCTCGCCGAGCTGCACGCTCTGGACACCGCCACCGGCCAGACGCGCCGTCTGGACGATGGCAGCGCCGACTTTTGTATGGACCCCTTCGTCGATGCCACAGGTGTCGTCCGATGGATGGCGTGGAACGTGCCCAACATGGCGTGGGACGCAAGCCGCACTCAGTACAGCGCCCTCACGGGACAGGCCCTGCCGACCACCAACGACGCACCGATGCTGTCGTGTGTGCAACAGCCGCGCGTGCTACCTGGCGGGATCCCGATCTCGGTTCGTGACGATCGCGGTTGGCTCAACGTGTGGGTGGGCGATCAACCGTTGATCGAGGAACCGTTCGAGCATGCGGGGCCCAGCTGGGGGCCGGGGCAGTGCTCGTACGACTGGTCGCCAGATGGCCGGTTCATCGCTGTTGCTCGCAACGAAGCCGGCTGTGGTCGGTTGTGCGTGATCGACGTTGCCACTCGCCAGGTGCGCGAGGTGGCGCGTGGGGTACACGGTCAGCTGTCGTGGCAGGGGCGTCGCCTGTCCGCCGTTCGTACCGGTGCGCGCACACCCACACAGGTGGTCGTGTACGACACCGACACCTGGGGGCGCGAGACCATCGCCATTGGCGCAGCCTCCGAGTGGTCGCCGAACGAACTGGTCGAACCCCAGCTCGTCGAGATCCCTGTGAGCGATGCCGTCCTGCACGCCCGGCTCTACCGCTCCGATGAAGCCGATGGACGTCTGATCGTGTGGCTGCACGGAGGGCCGACCGATCAGTGGACCGTCTCGTTCATGCCGCGCATCTCGTATTGGCTCTCGCGTGGTTGGTCGATTCTGGTGCCAGACCATCGTGGGTCCACCGGCCACGGCCGGGCGTATCAGCAGGCGCTGCGCGGCCGTTGGGGGGAACTCGACGTGGCCGACACATTGGCCGCCGCCGAGTACGCCCATGCGGCGGGCTGGGCAGCGCCCGGCAAGACGGTTGTGTTCGGCAGTTCCGCCGGCGGCTTCACCGCGCTGGGGGCGGTTGCTGCCGCCCCGGACTGTTTCGCCGCGGCCGTGCTGCTCTACCCGGTGAGCGACCTCATCGAGCTGGCAGAGCACAGCCATCGGTTCGAGCGGCATTACACCGACAGCCTCGTCGGGCCGTTGCCAGACGCCGTGGAGCTGTATCGCGAACGCTCACCGACCTACCACGCGGATCAATTCGCGAGCACTCCGCTGCTGATCCTGCATGGCGAACTGGACGCTGTCGTGCCGGTGCGGCAGAGCCAAGTCTTCGCGCAAAGGGTGCGGACCGCCGGCGGCGACGCTCAGCTGCACGTGTACGAAAACGAGGGCCACGGTTTCCGCCAGGCCGCGAATCAGCTCGACGAGTATCGCCGAGCTGAAGACTTCCTCGCGCGCTGCGTGCCGGTAGCGTCTGGGTCGTGAGTGAAGAGTGGAATCCCAACGATCCTGACGCAACGCGGGTGTTGTACGACCTCAGCAGCTGGACGTTCGACCAGCAGGCCGAGCTGGCAGCCGAGCTGGCCGACGCCGACATTCCACACACCTGGGATGGTCTCGAGCTGGTCGTTCCAGAGTCGCACGAAGCCGTCACCGACTCCACCATCACGCGTGTCGAGACGCGACTGGGTGTCAGGTACGACGGCGACCCGGCTGGCGAGACCGACGCTGACGCTGACGACGACGCCGAGGTGGTGCATGCGGCTCCGCTCGACATTCCCGAGGGCGAACCCACCACCGAGTACGACCTTGGCGACTGGCCACCGGCCGACCGTCAGTCCATCACGCGCGCACTCACCCGCCAGCAGGTTCCGTGCCGATGGGAAGACAATCTTCTCATCGTGCCCACTGCCAACGAGACGTTGCTCGAGTCCCTCATGGACATGATCGAGCAGGGCGAGTTTGCGGCACACGCCGACGATCTCGACGGTGATGACGACCTCGACGACGACGGTGCCGATGATGGCGAGCGCTTGCCGTTCGAGACGCTGACGACATTCTTTCTCGCCGGTGTCCGTTTGCAGAAGAACCCAATGGACGCCGAGGGCCTCGAGCAGTTGGTGTCGGCCATCGCGGTGGCCGACCCCCTTCGCCCTCCGTACGGGGTGGACATTCGACTTTGGCAGCGAACCTGCGAATTGGCCGACGACTTGGCGGGCGCGCTCGCCGATGCCGACGAGCCCGACCACGACGAAACCGTGGCTGTCGCCAGCGAACTGCACGACCTGCTGCGCCCGTACATCTGAGCATCGGCAGCGCACGACGACATGCTGCTCGCTGAGCTGCAACTCTGGCATACACGCCCCATCACACCCACGCGTCGCATCGCGCTTGGCCACCTGGTGCTGCCTACCGACCCGGCCCCGGGGCTGGGTGGGGTGCTGCTGGCGGCGGTTGTCGCGGCGTACCTTCCCGACGTCGACGACGACCTGCACCCCGACGTCGGGCGCCTCATCGACCAGATCGCTCGCGGTGATCGCGTCGTGCAACCCCGGCTGCAGCACCGCTACCAGATCGATCGGCACGGCCTAGCTGCGAGCGTTCACCAGCTCAACGGAGACGCCGATCACGTCGAGTTCGACCTGCACTCGATGGGCCGTCCGCTGTCCCAGGTGCTGGGGGCCGTCTATGCGCTCGAGCGAATGAACTTCGATGCCCGCCGCAACGTGGCGCCGGTGCTGCACCGGGCGATGCGGTGGCGCGGGCCGATTGGGCCGTCGTTCGTGGCCGATATCACCGGCGTCAGCCGCACGGACCTGGTTGGAATCTCGGACCCACGCGTCTGGGCTCTGGATCTGCTCGGTTTCCCGATGGGCACCGTCAAGGTGACGAAGAAGGAAGTGATGGCTCGCTTCCGGGTGCGCCTCCGCGAGGCGCATCCGGACCATGGAGGCGACGAGGACACCGCGGCCAGCGACATCGAGCGGCTTGGCGAGGCGCGTCGTATTCTGCTGGCTCAGTGAACCGACTGCTGCTCTTCCCCGGTGCCGGCTCGGCCAGCACGCACTCCAGCCTGCTGGCCATCGAGGCCGCGGTAGCGCCGATGCCGTGCGTGCGTGCCGACTTCCCCTACCGAAAGCTGGGACGCAAGGCGCCCGACAGGCCGCCGGTGCTACTGCAGGCGGTGCGCGACGAAGCGACCCCGCTGTTGGCCTCCGGGCGCGACACGTTGGTGTTGGGCGGCCGTTCGATGGGTGGCCGCATCTGCTCGCTGGCGGTCGGCGACGAGGAAGCGCCGCTGCGGGCGCGGGGCCTGGTGTTGATCTGCTACCCGCTGCACCCGCCGGGCAAGCCCGAGCGATTGCGAGTGGAACACTTCCCACGCCTGCACGTTCCGTGCCTGTTCATCTCCGGCACGAAGGATGCGTTCGGCACTCCGGCGGAGCTGACCGAGTGGACAGCCACCATTCCCGGGCCCGTCACCCACGAGTGGATGGACGGCAAGGGCCACGACCTGAAGGGTTGCGACGACAAGATCGCCGCCCTCGTCGCCGCCTGGATCTCAGCCCTCTGACAGCGCCGGGTCGCCGGGGTTGAGCTGCTCTAGCTCTAGATGGGCGGTCTCGGGATAGTGCCGGACGGCGATGTAGGCGGCGATCAGTTGACCAATTGCCATCGCTGCCATCAGCGTGCCGAAGCTGGCCCCGCGGTCGCGGAAGTAGCCGACGACCAGGATGCCGACACTGCCGCTGAGCAGGGCCGTTGCCGTCACCAGGCCGTTGGCGGTGCCGCGGTTGCCGGTGGGGAACAGCTCGGCGCGGTACACCGCAAATGCCGGGTAGGCCATGGCCGCGGTGAAGCCGCCACCCAGCGACAGCGCCCACATCGGGGCCCCACCAACGAAGAAGGCGCCAACAATGCACACGGTGGAGATCGGTGTGCACACCGCTATCAGGCGGCGCCGGCCGATGGAGTCCGCAAGTTGTCCGCCGATGATCAGCCCGATCGATGCAGGTGTGCCGGTGGCCAGCGTGAACAGTGCGATACCGCCGCCGCTGTACCCGCGAATGTCGTCGAGGTAGCGGTTCTGAAAGAACGACGCGGGTGCCACGAACAGGTTTGCGGACAACGCCACCCCTGCGATCAGTGCCAGGCGGCGGCGGTTCATTCGCGGAGCGATGGGGTGCACCATCTCGAATCGTCGGGTCTCGGTGAGATGGCGAGCCAGGCTGACGGCGATTGGCAGCCAGATCAGCGAGAGCAGGTACACGAAGCGCCAGCCTTCGTCGCCCAGGTCGGCCAGCTTGAGGGCGCCGACGGCGATGCCGGCCCCCAAACCTGCGGACATCGCCAGCACGCTGACTGCGTAGGCGCGGCTGTTGCGCGGCATGTCTTCCGCGGCTGCGACCGCGGCCAACAGCGCAAGAGCGATACCCAGCGGTCGAGCGACCGTTTGCGACGCGACCAGTAGCCCGAAGTCGGGTGCCAGTGCGCCCAGCGCGCAGAACAGGGGCGTCAGCCACGCAAGCAGCACGATGGTTCGGCGCCGCCCCACCCTGTCGGCCATGACGGCAAAAGGCAAAGCGATGACAACCCCGAGCCGCACGATTGCACCGCCGACGCTCTGCCCGGTGTTGGAGATGCCGAAGCTGTCGGCTGCGAAGTTGGCGGTCTGGGTGAACAGCGTGTTGGCAAACGCAGCCGAACTGGATGCCACCGCCAACAACGCAAGGGTGCGCACCTGGTGCGCGTTGAGCCGGTCGGGCGGTGCCCACCATGGGCTGCGCGCTCCTGGCAGCC
>JAYVVY010000309.1:0-8114 GCA_043786575.1 Ilumatobacteraceae bacterium | reverse complement strand
CGGAACGGGAGGGATTTGAACCCCCGGGGCGTGAACCCTTCCGCTTTCAAGGCGGATGCATTTGGCCGCTCTGCCACCGTTCCGGGCTCGAATCTATCGTGGGGAAAACGGCGTCACCGCCCGACTTTGCAGTCGGGCGGCGACGAATTCAAATCTGAAAGAGGTGAACGGGGGCAGAACTTACGGCACCCAGACCTGCTCGAACTTGGTGATCTGGCCACCTTGGATCGTCATCAGGAAGGGGAACGAGGCAAAGCTGAAGTCGTCCGGCCACAACACTTCTCGGCAGAAACTTTCCAGGAGCAGTCCGACACCCTGCGCCAGCCCGCTCAATCGATCGTGTTGCGCAACCGCTGCACCCAGTCGTCGGCCTCGCGCCAACGGGCATCGGCGTGCTCGCGAGTGGTACTGGCATGCTCGCCCGCAGCCGGGTAACTGCCCAGGAACTTCACTTTGCCCTGCTTGGCGTGAAGGGCCCGCATCGCGTCGGCCATCAGCTCGTCGGCCACATGCCCGTGCGCATACACGACGAAGCAGTAGTCGCCCAGGCCACCATCTTTCGTCGGCCGCGAGAGCAGGTTGCTGAGGTTGATACGGCGAGCCGCGAACTCCTGCAGAATCGAGATGAGAGAGCCTGGCTCGTCGGCGCGCTGGTAGATCACCAGCGCCGTGCAGTCGTGCCCGGTGGGGGCGGGAATGCCCTGCTTCGCCACGACCACGAAGCGAGTCTGGTTGCCCGGGTGGTCGGCAATGTCGGCGGCCAGAATCTCCAATCCGTAGAGCTCGGCACTGCTGCGCGGCGCAACGGCCGCCGTGCCCGCGCCTAAATCCTCGGCCACCATGCGGGCCGCTTCGGCGGTGCTATTCGTCGCTCGCAGTTCGGCCTGACCCACGTGTGTGCGCAGGTATGTGTGGCACTGCGCGCTGGCCACAGGGATGGACAGCACCACTTTGACGTCGTCGAATGTGGTACCCGCCTTGGCCATGAGGCAGTGCTCGATGTTGAGCACGACCTCGCGCTGGATGAGCAGCTCGTGCGCAAACGCCAACTCATCCTGCGTCAGGTTGACCATGCCCTCAATCGAGTTCTCGATAGCCACAAACCCGAGATCCACGTCGCCGGCCTCGACCGCATCGAGCACGTCGGGCATGGTGCGATAGAGGACGTGCTCGGCCGCGGCCAGGTCGGGCTGTGTCGTGATGGCCTGCTCGGTGAACGTGCCCAGCGGCCCGAGGAAGCCGACACGAGTACGAGCAGAAGTCATGGGCTGCAGGCTATTCGCCCGCTGGGCCCCACGACGGCTCTGATTCTTTGAACGTCGACTCTCCTTGCTTGTGCCCTTGTGCGCAACGCGAAGAAGGCGCATAATCCTTCTCGCACGGCGCCGAGATGGGACCAGCGCCGGAGAGGAAGTTATGCATCGATTTGTATTCGGCGCGTCCTTGGTCGCGTCCATTGTCGTCGCCGGAGCGGTGAGTGTTGGAGGTGGCGTAGCGGCAGCACCTGCCGCTGGGACGCCTACCTCGATCCTTGTCCACACGTCCTTTGAGGGCAGTTCGCCGTTCGAGAGCACGTTGGTCGGTTGTGAGTACGGACTTGTGTCCGAAGGACGGGGGCGTGCTCAGTTCAACCGAGCCCACAACGTGTTCAATGGCGCCAAGGTGTTTGAGTGCGACGGTGGGGCCGGGGGCTTCACCGTGCTACTGAACGCCACATTCAGCAACGACGGCTCCGCCGGAACATGGGCCGTCATCGACTCGTGGGGTACAGAGGCTGGGCTGAGGGGTCAGGGGAAACTCGTCGGCACCATCACCGAGACCGGCATCGACGATCTCTACACGGGGTGGACAAGCGGCTGATCGCCGCGTGACGCGGACGGGCGGGCCACCCGGCACAATGGGCACAATGGACGAGGCCGAGCTGCAGCAACTGATCGACGGCGTGCGGTCTGGAGTGGTCGCTCCCGACGATGCAGTGGCGCAGCTGCGGCGGCTGCCGTTCGTCGAAGTCGGCGACACCCTGGTCGACCATCACCGCGCTCTGCGCCAGGGCATGCCCGAGGCGGTCTACGGGCGAGGCAAGAGCGACCAACAGTGCATCGAGATTGTCGGCGAACTGTTGGCCGGCGGTTCCGGGCCGGTGCTACTCACCCGAATCTCGGCAGAAACGGCAGCGACAGTGATGGCCGTGCATGCCGATGGCGAAGCGCGGGCCGGGTGCGTGCTGTGGCGACGCCCGCAGCCGGCTCGCACCGCGCGGGTGCTGGTGCTCAGCGCCGGTACCAGCGACGTACCCGTGGTTGACGAATGTGTGCTCACGCTGGAAGCGCTGGGGTTCGAACCCGACCGGCTGACCGATGTAGGGGTGGCTGGGCTGCACCGACTGCTCGCCCACCTGGACCGCATCACCTCGGCCGACGCCGTGGTCGTGGTCGCAGGGATGGAAGGCGCGCTGGCCAGCGTGGTCGGTGGGGTGACCGCTGGGCCAGTGGTCGCGGTGCCGACCAGCGTTGGTTACGGCGCCGGGCTGGATGGCGTGACCGCGCTGCTGGCGATGCACGCCACGTGCGCCAGCGGTGTCAGCGTCGTCGGCATCGACAACGGATTCGGCGCCGCCTGTGCCATCGCAAGGATGTTCAAGTGACTCGGACAGCATGGTTCCACTGCTTCGCAGGGACAGCCGGTGACATGACGATGGCATCGCTAGTTCACGCCGGTGCCGACCCGATGGCAGTGGCCGCAATCGTTGCCGGCCTGGCCATCGACGAATACGCCCTCACCTTCGAGCCCACAATGCGCTGTGGCCTCTCCGCCACGAAAGCCGTAGTGGCAACGTTCAACGAAGCCGGCCATGTCCACGTCGAAGCCCCAGCGCACGACGCGCATGCGCACGACCATGACCATGACCATGACCATGACCATGACCACGACCGGGTCGGACAAGATCACGGCGGGCATCGGCCATATGCGGTGGTGCGGGCGATCATTGATGCCTCGGACTTGCCGCCGCGAGTGGCCGACCGTGCCCAACGGGTGTTTCGGGAGCTAGCCGAGGTCGAGGGGACGATGCACGGCGTGCCGCCCGACGAGGTGGAGTTTCACGAGGTCGGGTCGCTGGACGCGATCATCGACATCGTCGGCACCTGCGCAGCACTGGAAGTCCTCAACATTGACCGCATCGTGTGCAGCCCGATCACCGTCGGCCAGGGCACCGTGAAGGCAGCGCACGGCGAGATCCCCAACCCGTCGCCCGCCGTGATGGAGTTGCTCGCCCGGCGCCAAGCCCCCAGCCGCGGCATCGCCGACCGCAAGGAACTGGCAACACCCACCGGCGTGGCGCTGATGGTTGCGCTGGCCGATGAGTTCGGACCAATGCCCGCGATGACCGTGCACCGCATCGGCTACGGCGCCGGCACCGCCGACATTCCCGGCCGGCCCAACGTGGTGCAAGTCGTCATCGGCACCGAGACCGTGCCATCAAACACCCCCGACCCCGGCCAGCCAGCCGAGCTGCTGGAGGTCAACGTCGACGACATCAGCGGCGAAGTCATCGCCCACACCATCGTCGCCCTTCTACAAGCCGGCGCCTACGACGCGTGGGCCACCCCAATCGTGATGAAGAAGGGCCGCCCCGCCCACACCGTGCACGCACTATGCGACCCGGCAACGGCCGCAGCGGTCGGGAAGGTCCTCCTCACAGAGACCGGCTCGCTGGGCATGCGTAGCAGCATCGTGCAGCGCTGGCCGCAACGCCGCGAAGAAGTCGTCGTCCAGGTACAGGGCCACCCGGTCAGAGTGAAAATGGCCCCCGGACGCGCGAAACCCGAGCACGACGACGCCGCTGCTGCAGCGGTCGCGCTCGGGTTGCCGCTACGAGAAGTACTGGCTCAGGCGGCGAGCGCTGCGTCGACGATGGTCTGAAGCTCGGATACTTCGACCTCACCCGAGACCCGAACCTTGACCTTGCCATCAGCACCGATGATGACAATGTACGGCCAACCCGAAGCACCATACGCCTGGGCAGCCTTGCCGGCCTCGCCGTCGCCAGCCTTTTCGTCGACCATCACGGGCCACTCCCAACCCTTGTTGGAGAACCATGTGGCGGGCGGATAGTTCGCGCTGGCCGGTGACACAGCCGTGGCAACACCGATCACGTTCAGCTCCGGCGGCACCGCGCCGCTGTGCTTCCAGTCATTGAGACGGGGCACTTCGGCGTTGCAGTGCGGGCACCAGTGGGCCAGGAACACCAGCATGTACGGGCCTTTGGTGGCCGGGTCCATCACGATCGGCTCGCCGGCAAAGTTCAGGCCGGACAGCAACGGTGCGTCGACACCCACTGCTGGGTCGGGGCTGACGGCCGCGTCCAACTTCACCAGAGCATCGCCGGTAGTCGTGACCGGTTGGCTGTCGGGCAGCGACGAGCCCACAGCAGTGGTGTCGGAGGCGGCGTCGTTGGAGTCGTCGCCACTACCGGCGAACACGACGATGCCGATAACGAGGGCAATGACCGCGGCGAGGCCAATCCAGATAGCCAGCTTGCTGCCGCCTTCGCCTTCGCCCTCGCCCGAGGAGCGAGATGCCTTTGCCTGTGCCTTGCGCCGGGCCTCAGCCCGCTGACGATTGGCCATCTTCTTATGCCTCCGAGAGTTCTGTAGTGGGGGATTCGTGCGTGAGGGGGTCTGTGCTGGGGGCCTCGCCCGTGTCGAGCGGTTCCGGGCAAAGGAGCAGGGCAAGGATGGCAGCAAAACCGCAGAATGCCATCACAGCAAGGGTGACCGGAAGGCCCGAAGTGATCAGCGTCCCGGTGGTGAAGTCAAGCGTTCCGAACGACACACGCCACGGTGAGGCGCAGCTCTGGATGTTGAAACAGGCTGCGGACTCTTCGACGACCCGGTGCTCGATGAGAATGTGCCAGAAGCTGGTGCAGATGCCGATCGCGGCCAGCGGCACTGCGAACCACTTCACATTGCGGTCGCGGCGAATAGCCGCAACCGTAAGAATGATGGCCAGCGAGAACATGAAGATGCGCTGGAACCAGCACCAACGGCAGGGAATCCACTGCTCGTTGAACTCACTGAAGAACAGGCTGCCCGAGGTGGCCGTTACCGCGACCAGCGCGGCCAACGGCAACTGCACCCGATAGAGCGCATCGAGGAACCGAACGCCGATCACGGTGGGAATCAGCCGGGCCGCCACCATCAGCACGGCGCCGACGAGCGCCACGATTGCGAGTGCCGCCTCGACGTCGTGAAGGGTGGAGATTGCGTCGTACGACATTCCCCTATTCTGGCGCACGATCAATCAAATGTGCTGGCAGGATGCTGCACGTGATTGCCCCGGTCGTCGCCCCTGAAGCCGTCGCCGGGCTCGTAGAAGTGCACGACGACGTCGTCCTCGCCGATGTGCGTTGGTACCTCGACGGTCGCGATGGCCGCAAGGCCTTCGAAGAGTCCCATATCGTCGGTGCGGTCTGGGTAGACCTCGACCACGCCCTGGCAGGACATGACCAACCCGCCACCGAAGGCCGCCATCCCTTCCCAACGCCCCAGGCGTTCGCAGCCGCGATGGGCGCCCTCGGCATCGGTGACAACACCGTCGTGGTTGCCTACGACGACACCGGTGGCCTCACCGCCGGCCGCTTGGTCGTGATGCTGCGCATGCTCGGCCGCGACGCAGCCGTACTCAACGGTGGCCTCAATGCCTGGACCGCCGCCGGCCTCCCGACAGAACTTGGCCCGGCAACGCGGGCCACCGCCAACGAGTTCACCGCGACCCCCTGGCCTCAAGATCGCCTCGCCACGGCCGATCAGGCACAACGCACAGCTGCAGCCGGCGGCGCCGTCATCGACGCACGCCCCCTGGCGCGGTTCACCGGCGAGCAAGCGCTCATTGACCCCCGCCCCGGTCACATCCCCGGCGCCCGAAGCGCGACGTGGTCGGCAGTCCTCACTGACACTGGCGAACTTCGGACCCCCGATGACCTGAAAGCGCACTACGCAGCCCTCGGTATTGCCGACGCGGGCACTCCGTCCGTCGCCTACTGCGGCTCGGGCGTCAGCGCGTGCATGAACATCGTCGCAATGGAGCACGCCGGCCTCACCCCGCCGCGCCTCTACGTGGCCAGCTGGTCGGGCTGGTCCGCCGACCCCGACCGGCCGGCCGAACTGGGCCAACCATGACCGACCTCGCCGACCTCGTGACGCCACCAGCGCCAGCGAAACCGGAGACCCCCTATTCCGCGCTGCGCCATCTGCGCCGAACGCGCCAACTGCATCGCCTGGGCAACATCGAGTGGTTCGAAGCCGCCTACCGGGTCTACCTGCTGGGTATTTTCGGCGGTGGCAGCATCCTGTGGATCAGTAGCTCGATCAAGGACGAGGAGGTCGCCGCCAGCACCGCCGCCCAGTTTGCGCAGCACGCCCCCTCCGTACTCGGCCTGCTGGTGTGCCTCGGCCTGCTCGCTGGTCTGCGCGGCGGCTCGCAAGGCGGCCCCATCGCCCTCGAAGCCGCCGACGTCGTGCACGTCATGCTCTCGCCGGTCGATCGGCGACGCGCCCTGCTGCGCCCGGCCACACAGCGCATTCGCGGCACCGTCTTCACTGCTGCTGCGGCCGGCGCCATCGTCGGTCAGTTGGCCGGTCGTCGGTTACCCGGCACGCTGATGGCGTGGGCCGCAGGCGGCGCGCTGTTCGGCGGTACCGCCGCGCTGGTTTGGGGCGGTTCCGCACTGCTCGCGCACACCCTTCGCCTGCCGCGCTGGATTGCTACCGCTGCCGGCCTGGGCATCTTCACCTGGCAGGCCATCGCCGTCGCCACCGACGTGCCCGGCCCGGCCGACCGCTTCGGCGACCTGGGCCTATGGGGCTGGCGGCAACACCCCGCCGACCTCATCGCCGCCGGCCTCGCACTTGCTGCGGTCATCGCAGGGCTGCTCCTGCTGCGACGAATTTCGCTGGAAGCGCTGTCGCGCCGCGCCGCGCTCGTCGCTCAGCTGCGCTTCGCGGTCACCATGCAGGACTTGCGCACCGTCATCCTCTTGCGCCGTCAGCTGAACCAGGAGACGGCCCGCCGCCGGCCGTGGCTGCGCCTACGCCCCGCGAAGGGCGCCAGCCTGACATCCACCGTGTGGCGCCGCGGTTGGCACGGTCTGCTGCGTTTCCCCGGCTCGCGCCTAGTGCGCCTCGTCGCGATCGCCGGGGCCATCGGCGTGTTGCAGGCGGCCACTATTCGCGGCACTACCCCGGCCATGCTCGGCTCGGCATTGCTCGGGTTCATCCTCGGCCTGGAAGTGATGGAGCCGCTCTCGCAAGAGGTCGACCAGCCCGACTACAACGACAGCTACCCCGTGGACCGCGGCGAACTGATGGTGCGCCACCTGGCGGCCCCGCTGGTTGCGCTCGTCCCGCTCTCAGTCGTTACCGCTTTGGCCGCAATCCTCACGCTCGGCGGTAACAGCAAGGCCATCGCGCCCGCCGCGATCCTCGCCCTGCCCACCCTGCTGGGCGGGGTGTCGGGCGGCATCATCAGCATTGTGCGCGACGCCAAAGACACATCCAGCTCGTCGAGCCAACAGACGTTCATCCCACCAGAGATGGCCGGCTTCACCACACTCATTCGCTTGCTGTGGCCGTTGTTGATCAGCACCATTGGCACCAGCACCGTGCTGATACCGCGGGCTGCGCTCACGCTGGGCGACTCGGTGATAGCGGCATCAATTCGTGGCGGCATCGGCAGCCTGTTGGTCATCACTGCCACCTGCTACTGGGTCAAGGTACGCGACCGCCTGCGCGAGAAGATCCGCAGTTTCATGGACGAGGGCCGCGCCCAAACCGCGTCCCAAAAGGCAGCACAAAGGAGCGGCGCATGAGCGCAGCAGTCAGCACTCAGCAACTGACCAAGGACTACGGCGATCGCCCCGCGCTCCTGCCCCTGGATTTGGAGGTGCCCCACGGCCAACACGTCGCGCTGGTCGGTCACAACGGCAGCGGCAAGACCACCCTGCTGCGGATGGCCGCCGGCCTGCTGGACAGCACCGATGGCGAGGCCTTCATCTCCGGCCATCTGGCGGGCACGCAGAAGGCGCGCACTGCGCTCAGCTGGCTCAGCGATACGCC
>JAYVVY010000308.1:0-1559 GCA_043786575.1 Ilumatobacteraceae bacterium | reverse complement strand
ACACTGGGTGATGCCCCCGAGACGCTGAACACCGACCCGTACGGTGCTGGCTGGCTGTGCGAGATCGAGCTGTCCGATGCCGGGCAGTTGGCCGACCTTCTTGATGCGGCGGCATATCAAGCATTGATTGACGGTTAGGGTTGCCGCAATGGCGTATGTGTTCTGTAACCAGTGCGGCCACCGGAATCCTCCGGACGCAGCGTTCTGCTCGTCGTGCGGCGGCGTACTCGATCGCCTCAGCGACCACACCATCTCGCTTGCCAAGATCGATCCATTGCTGGAGGCAACGGGCCCGGAGGACGACGTCGTGGTCAACCTGGCCGAGCTGCCCACCGCGTCGGCGTCACTGGTGGTTCGAAACGGCCCCCAAGCTGGCGCTGCACTGTCGCTGGAGGCCGACATCACTCGTCTCGGGCGCGCGACCGATGGCGATGTCAGCCTCGATGACATCACCGTGTCGCGCCGCCATGCCGAGGTGGTGCGCAGCGGTAGCTCGTACCTGGTTCGAGACTCCGGCTCGTTGAACGGCACCTACGTGAACAACCAGCGCATCGACGAGGCGCCGCTCGTGCAAGGCGACGAGTTGCAAATCGGCAAGTTCCGCTTGGTCTTCTTTCAACAGGGCAACGGCTGAGTCGATGCCGGAGCACCATTACCTGTCGATCGGTGAAGTGTTGGCCCTCCTTTTGGAGGAATTTCCCGACGTCACCATCTCGAAGATCAGGTTTCTCGAGAGCCAAGGTCTCATCGACCCGGAGCGAACGCCGTCGGGCTATCGCAAGTTCTACGACCTCGATGTCGACCGGTTGCGCGTCATACTTCGCGAGCAGCGCGAGAACTTCCTGCCGTTGCGGGTCATCCGCGACCGACTGGAGAGCGGCGAGATCGACGAAACCGGCTCACTGACACCACCCCGCGGACTGCGCAACGTCACGCTGCTCGAGCGCGAGCGCGCGAGCGCCGACAACGGGTTCGACGAGACGGGCGAGGTGTATCCGACAGCCGGCGCCGCCGTGTCGACGTCGCATCATCCGGCTGCGCAACTTCGGGTGGCGGCTCCCATGACGGTGCTCTCCGCCCTTCCCCCAACCCCAGCAGCACCCATGTCCACCAACTCCCATTCGGCCGCTGCGTTCTTTGCTGACACTGCTTCGGAGCACGGTGCGGCCGACACGTCACACGACACGTCACACGACACGTCACACCACACGACAAGCGACACGACAAGCGACACGTCGCACGACACGTACGTTGCCAGTGAGCTGTGCGCCAGTGCAGGCATCACCGCCGCGCAGCTTGCTGAGCTGGAATCGTTCGGGCTACTGGCCGGTCGCGGCTCGGGCACCGGAGCCCTGTACTCCGCGTCGGATCTCGCGATTGCGCGTGCCGCTGCCGGTTTCTTGGCACATGGCATCGAGCCACGACACCTGCGCGCCTGGCGGCAATCTGCCGAGCGTGAGGCTGCTCTGTTCGAGCAGCTGGTGCTGCCGCTCATTCGTCAACGCAACCCGCAAAGCCGCCTGCAGGCGTCGGCGCTGCTCACCGAACTCGCCCAGCAG
>JAYVVY010000307.1:0-18301 GCA_043786575.1 Ilumatobacteraceae bacterium | reverse complement strand
AGCGCGAGTGCGTTGCGCTTCTCCGGCCGGTTGAGGGTGATGGTGGTGAAGGGGCCGTCGGTCTCGACAAGCAGATGCTGGTAGCTCACAGATGCAGTCTCGCGCCATCGCCGCGGCTCAAATGGAGTTCGGTGTTGGCGCCATCGCCGTTGCACTCATCGACGTGGTCGTTCTCGGCGTCGTCCACAGCCGCCTCGAGTCGTTCGCGCACACGCCCGACGCCGGCGAGCGGCGATTGCGGTTCATCGTCCGCCGATGAATATCTGGCTCAAATTCGCAGGGCGTTTGTCGTCAGACGATGCGGAGTCCGCGGTGTGGTGCCCCCCCAGGGGCTCGAACCCTGAACCAATGGATTAAAAGTCCACTGCTCTACCATTGAGCTAGAGGGGCGGGACCGGAAGAAAAGGTGGGAGAAAACCCCGCCAGTTCGTGGGCCGGTGCCCGGCGGGAGAGCGTACTTGCTCGGCTCCGGTGACCGACGTGCCCGATTCGATGCCGACCGACGTTGTTCGACGCGTTGAGCGTGCTGAAGTTCGCGGGCAGACAGGGCGCTCGTCGGTGTTGGCGAGCTGTCAGACGGTTGTCGGTGGAGCGTGGCGCTGGCGGTGCAGGTGAAGCGCCAGTGCGTTGATGCCGAGTGCGTAGGTGATCACGTTCAGGGTCTGCCGCAGATGGCCGATGCTGTGAGCGCCACGCAACCACAGGGTGTCGTCGAGGTGGCGGTTGATGCTCTCGGCGTCGTTGCGTCGCCGGTAGAGCCGCTCGAAGTCACGGTCGCCGGGTGGAATCGGCCGGACGTTCTCCGTCCGGTTGAACTTCCGTTTCCGGTCTTCCTCGTTGCCGTGGAGGCGAACAGTGATGGTGCCGGTGCCGTGGTCGGCTGGGAGGCGGTAGTCGTTGTACCAGCGGTAGGTGCCGGCTTGGGACTGAGTTCGGTGCGTGCGGATTCGTTCGAGTGGTGTGAAGGTCACCTCTCCGGTGTCGGTGAGTTCGGAGAGTCCGATCTGTCCGCCTTTGGCGAACAGCTTGACCTCGCGAGGCCCACCGGGTGTGGCGACGGTTTTGACTTCGACAAAGGTCGACTTCTCCACTCTCGTGCGGCCCTTGCCGCCGCCCTGCTTGCGACTGCCTGCAGCAGCGGCGACTCGGTTGACGGTCAGGAGGCCGAGGTTGCGCAGCAGGGTCTGGTGGTGGACGCCGCGCGGTGCGGTGTTATAAATGACTTCTTGGGCGCCGCTCGTGAGCGGGCGCAGCCGGGTGAACATGTCGACAGCGATGGATGCTTCGGCGCCGGAGGTGGGCGCGAACGCCACATCGAGGATGAATCGGGAGTTGGTGGGTAGGTCGCGGGTGGCGGCGAGCACGAACTTGCAGCCCCAGGCGCCTTCGCCGGTGCCCTCGATGTGCAATGAAGCATCTGGTTCACTGCGTGGGTAGCGGATCTCGCCGGTGCGGATATTGATCAGTCGTTCGCCCGGCTTGGCCTTGAACAGCGGTGTGATGACCTTGCCGTCGGCGTAGAGGCATCGGCTCAGGTCGGGGTGGGTCCACGACCCAGGGCCGTGAGGGTCGAGGAGTCCAACGGATCGTGCTTGGCTGACGGCGATCGCTCGGTGAGTGGCGGCGACCTGAGCGAGAATCGCCGGATCGGTGAGGTAGCGGGTGCGGCCGTAGAGGTAGTGGTGGCGACGCATCGGCGTCAACGGCAGCCACCGCTCCGGGTCGGTCGGAAAGCGGGCGGTGACGAGCTGGCACAGCCGCCCCCACACGAACGGGTGTGCGAGTTCGGCCTCGACGCGCCGCCCGGACCCGTAGACGCTGAGCAGCGCATCGAACAGCACCCACATGAATGTCGGGTACTGGCGTGGCCGTCCGCCGACGGAACGGTCCTGCTCGTGTACAGCTTCGGCGCATGCGTAGAGCGCGTCGTTGGCGACGAGCGCTTCGAGTCGCTCGAGTGTGCTGATTCCAATGGCGCGGCCCATCTCGTCACTGCTTCCAGTCGTGGCCGATGAGCCGTGCGGCCTGATCGAGACTTCGAACTCCGAGCGTGCGAGCGACGGCTGCCAGTCCAAGCCAAGATCGATCGCGGTTTGGTCACCGGCCCGACGACTGAGGAGCTGGCCGAGATCAAAGCGTTGCGTAAGGAGGTGGCTGATCAGCTGGGTGTTCGAGTCAGCACGACTCGCTGGTGACTGCAAGGCATGGCCCCGGCCGTGGCAAGTTCCACCTAGCGAGTACGGCACGCAGATCGTCCGGCGCGACGTGCACAGCCAGACCGAGCCGTTCGGCGCCACCCGCGATCCACTGACCATGCGCCACGCCTGTGCCGGTAGTAGTCGTCAAGCGACTGCCCACGCCCGAGAGTTGCTAGGCCTCTTGCCCGACATGGAGCTTCGCGATCGACAGCATCACTGGAGTACGGGAAGCCAGGTGCACCCAGCGGGTAATAGTGTATGAAAGACGCCCTGCGGCGCGATCAACTGGTGATGTTACGCAGGTCAGTACTCCAGGTGCCGGGAGTGGTGCGGATGGATGAGGCGGTCCGGAAGGGTGCTGCGTCCGCGATGATGCTCGCTATTCGGTGAAGGTTCTTGTCGGCCGTGACGATCGTGTCGGCCTGCGTGCGGTAGCAGAGCAGTTGAGCGTCGAACACGGTGCCATCGTTGACACGTGCGAGGGGGCAAGGGTTTGGGCCGCCCAGGCGAGCCATTGGGTTGGCACCTCGCTGGCGTCGACCTCGAGCCAGAAGGCCAGCCAAGCCTCTCGATCGAGCATCAGTCGGTCGTCGATGAAAGGATCGAGCCAGTCGCGGTAGGTCTGGCTCCCACCGAGTGTGCCGTGAACCTCAGAGACGAAGTGATTGGCGGCCCCCACTCTCCAGAGTTCAATGCGTCGAGGCGTTGAAGACTCGACCTGAACGACGCAGTCGCGAACCTCAGGAGCGGCGAGCGACACGGTGTCGAGGGTGAGTTTCGACTCGCGTGCGCGTAGCCGCTGTGTTGCGACCTGCTCGCGAGCCGCTTCGATGCGGGCATCACCCAGAGTTTCGTTGTACGCGGCCTGCCGAGCAGGAACCTTCCGCGCTCGCAACCAGAACCCACCTTCCCAATCCGCCCGGTTCCGGTGGTAGGTGCGAGTGGCTTGTGTCGACGGTCGGTCGACGATCCAAGTCGGTCGGTGGCCGCGTACTGCAGACACCAACTCCTGGCACTCGACGAACGCCTCGGGCATCAGCCGCTTCCACCACTGTCGAGTGGTGACGTCAATCAGCCGCTTGCGTAGAACGCGGTCATGCAAACGGAGTTGTTCGAATACGACGGCCGGCGAGACGGCGATGCGTAGGTCGCAGTCTCTGGCAAGACCTCGCAACTCCGCTGCGCCATCCTGGTCGACTATGTATCGCCACACGTTTGTGTCGAGCACCACGGTTGACGTCACGTGGTCATTCTGCCCTGAAGGCCAGCTTGAGCCGACACGGCACCCACCCGCAGCGGCAACGCCATGACTTGTCGACACGTCTGCGTTCAGGCGGGGACCTCGTCGCTGCGACCCTTGCGGTACTCGTCGACCATGTCGTGGGGGAGCCGCTCGAGTTGCCGCTCCGTGAGTGCCGGCAGCCAGAGGCGGACCGTGAGAACGTCGCTTGCGTGGAACTGTGCGACGCCGAACTGCTTCAACCGGTTTGAGGCTGAGCCTCAGCTTGGAGCGGTTGCCGGCGAGGCTGGTCCGCTGAGCAACGCCGAGGGTGCCCCAGCGGGCTCCGTGGCGTGGGGTGTGGCGGGGGTGAATTCGAGGACGGTGGCTGTGGGTTCTAGAACAGGAGCCACCACGCGGCCTCCTCGCTGTCGGTTCGGTGGACGCCGGGTGTGGTGTCGGCGCACACGTGCAGATGGTCGGGCCGGGATGCGGCGGCGGTTGGGGTGGGAGGTGTGGTGCTCATGGCGGTGCCTTTCTAGTGTCGGGCACCGGTCGGGGGTGGTCGAGGACCCCCGAACCCAGATCATCGATGCTCATCGGCGTCGCTAGACCGCTGAGAATCAGTCCGGGAGAAGCAACCTCTTTGTTCCTTGTCCACTTCATTGAGCAACGATTACACAGTCGGCCCCGACCTGAATCCGCACTTCGCGAACAGCTCGATCTGTCACACCGATCGTGTAGAACGATCGCTGTAAGTAGAGCGGCGATGATCGGTGACATCGGCGGCCACGCCGACCAACTCGTTGGCTGCCTGGCGCGTCTCGGGGCCACCGAGGGTGCGTGGCCGGAAGGGCTGCATGTTGTCCAGGTCGGTGACCTCTTTGGTGGCTTCGACGATGTCGGAGTGGCTCACATTGTGGAGCCACATCTGTACGCCGGCCGCTGGACTTAGCTGGTCGGCAATTGGGAGCTTGAGGCTGTCGGCGGCCCCACCATCTCTGACAGACGCGGCACGTCGGCCAACCGTGAGGCGCTGGAGATGTTTGCTCGCTGGCACGGCGCCGGTCTCGTCCGATACGCGACGACGGTAGGTGTGAATCGTTTGCAGGATCGTCGAGAACGTCGGAGCTTCGCTCTCGAACCGTCAAGGCGTTCCAAGGCGCAAGTGCGGTCCGTTTCGGCTCGACGAAGGCGCTGGCAGGGCACTGATCCGGCAATGCGCTGGTTATTGTACGATCACTATCGTGGCTGTTGTGAGCGGGTGGTGATGTGAGCGGTCGATACGACGCGTTCATCTCCTATAGCCATCGGGCCGACGGCGGCCTCGCCGAAAGCATCCAGGTCGGGCTAGAGAGACTTGTGAAGCCGTGGTATCGGCGTCGACCCTTTCTGCGCGTATTTCGAGATGAGACGAGCTTTGCTGCGGGCTCTGATCTCGGAGAACGAATCAAGGACGCGCTTGACGCATCGGATCACTTGGTTTTGCTGCTGTCACCCGAAGCTGCGGCGTCGCCCTGGGTCGATCAGGAAGTTGAGCACTGGCTTGCCAGCCGAGATTCGCGAACTGTAACTCCCGTGATCACGTCGTGGTCTGCGGCGGACGGTACGCCGCACGGTGATATGGGCGCCTTCAATTGGGCGGGCGACGTCCTGCCGCCGCGTCTCCGAGGAGTCTTCAAAGAACCGCTGTATGTCGACATGCGGTGGGCGTCAGCCTCCGGCCCTCTCACGTTGGCAAATGAACGGTTCAAAAACAATATAGCGTCGATCGCTGCCGCTGTCCGGGGGCAGAACAAGGATGACCTTGTCGGAGCGTTGGTGGCAATGCAAACCCGGGCCCGGGTTTTGACTGGAACGATTGCTCTGGCGCTCGTCATCCTCCTGGGAGGAATCGGGCTGACGGTGCCGGCATGGGTGACGGCGCGAGCAGCGACGCAGGAGGCGCGCCGTAGCCTTGTGGGGGTCAACGCCGACCTTGCTAATGCTCAGGGTCGCCTCGCTACGGTCGATGTGCAGCTTGCCCGCGCCAACGACCGACTTGCTGCTGCGACATCCGCGCTAGGCGATGCCGAGGTGGCCGTCGCCGCAGCGCAGACCCGACTCGATGCACTTCAAACCAGCCTCGATGTCAGCGCCGAAGAATTGAACGCCGCGACCCAAGCCAAGGCAGATGCACTCGCTCAACGCGACGCAGCACTCACCGGCGCACAGGACGCCAAAGCTCAACGTGACGCAGCGCTCACCAGCGCACAGGACACCAAAGCTCAACGTGACGCAGCACTCACCGGCGCACAAGACGCCAGAGCTCAACGTGACGCTCTGAACCTTCAAGCGGTGGCCGCACGACTAGCCTCCGAGTCCAGGAGAGCCAACGAGCAACATGACTCTGCACTTGGCCTCACGCTGGCCGCCGAGGCGATGAACACGACTCAACCACCAACAGCTGCGGCTTACAGAGCGATGAGAGAGGCTCGAGATTCCTTCGCTTTGCGGCGATCTCAGCGAGTCGGCAACCCAATCCGAGGCTCCTCGGGCAATGTGACTGCCGTCGTCTTCTCGGAGGACCGCAGCCACGTTCTTTACGTTGACGACAGGATGGGCATCCAGTCTGTCGATCTTACAACGCACGCGTCGGAGACACTTCAATGGTCCAAGACCGACTCCCGAACGGGCGCCCACGCAATAACGGCCTTCAGTCCCGATGGGTCGACAATTGCAGTCCGATCTCTTGGTGACCCCACCACGGTCCTACTTCTCGACTTAGCGACAGGAAGAGAACTCCAGTCGGTGTCGCTCGGCGGACCTCTAATATCGAGTATCGAATATGGCCCGTCAAAGCTAATTATCCTTGAGCTGTCCGCACCGGACCACCATCAATTCGTACTTTGGGACCTCAATTCCAACCTAACTACTGCTTCGTTCATCGACGCTAAAGTCCCGTCGTACCAACCCCTGCAGTTTGGAGGATTCACCGAGGACGGGCAAGTGCTATTTTTCGACGTCGGTGTTGATGTGATGGTGGGCAACCCTCCGAATGCTGTTAAATATATGGCTGCGTTGTCGATCGAGCTCTGTAAGATTTCGGGATCCAACATCGGTCAGTGTGTGCCGAACACATTTGAGGACTCGAATCTTTGGTTTGGGTACGGCTCTATTCGAATTAGCCCTGACGGCGGGACAGTAGTTATTAGTGATGGCAGCGGTCTCGTTGCGCTCCTTGACCTACAAACAAAATCGTGGCGGATCAACGGATTTGGTGGTGGCGGCATTCAGGGCTTTCCACCGCTCATCTTTGCGAGGAGCGGCCAGGAGGTCATCACTCCCATTATCGGTGGAGGAGTCGGGACATGGGACGCAACGACGGGACACGCAACAGGCACAGTCGGGCAGGAATTCGGTATTCTAAAGGGTTATGTGACTGCACTTGCCTACGACAACGCAACGCAAATGCTCGCAGCGGCGGACTCGTCGGGCATTCTTGAAATATTCGATTTCCAAACTGGAACCCCCGTGGGTGGCGCTAGTTTGCTACACGGTGAGGCGTATCCCGACTACCCGTTCTCGACGACTCCAGATGGAACAGCGCTCGTCCTTCCAGGCTTAGAAACATCTCGAGTGATGGCCTACCCGTCGGGAGTTGAGTTGGCGACACTGCCAAGTGCGGGTGAGGTAGACCTGGGTATGAGACACCTGCGCGTCGGAGCGAGTATCTACGAATACCCAGGCTTCAGCTTTGTGCGAAAGTATGAGGCTGATGCAATAGCGATGGCCACCGAGTCAGACGTGCTGGCTCTGGCCAGGCAGGGTGCAATTTCGTTTGTCGCGCCGGCTACCGGTGTCGGGTTGCGGGCGGACATCGAGATAGGTAGACCGGTGCGGCGAATGTCGCTGAGCGCTGACGGCCGAACTTTGGCGGTCGCCGACAGCTTGGGTGAGATCACGATTTGGAATACGATCACAGGCGCGAAACGGAGCGCGCAATCTGGGAACGCTGTCAGCCAAATGGTTATGTCAGCGGATGGATCGATGTTGGCCTGGACTGAGTCGTCAAGTGAAGATCGAGTTGGCACTGTATTCCTTTGGCACGTCGGCAGTGGGGCGCCGCCCGCCGCTTTACATCTAAGCCAATCGGTGGGATCGCTGGATTTCAATTCCTCGGGTTCCCTACTACTCGTCGGCGGTGGCCAAGCGATCTGGGATACGGATTCCTTGGAAGCCGTATCCGGACCAGTATCAAAGCCATTGTGGAATGGCGGGTACGTTGGTGCCTTCGTAGGTGCCTCAGACTCGTTCCTCGGGACGGTCGTCATTTCCATTCCTGTGGATGCGTTTTCTGATGAGCTCGCTCTATGGGACTATTTGGACGTAGGCGTCGCGTGTGACTTGGCCGCGCCGTACATGACCGGCAGAGATCTGTCCCCCTACCTCCCGACCGACAGAGCGGCCTCTGCTTGCGCCCGCTAGTTGTGACCTCAGAGGCACTCTTGAAAGGGAACGACCTCATCACGTTCATGCGCGGCCGAGTATGCGTGGGTCGTGTCGGGATCCGTCCAGCACTTGAGGGTGCCCGCACCCAGGTATCTTCGGGGTAGGTCGGCATGGACGAAACCGACCCTACGGCGGGCGAGGTTCCGCCGGTGCGACTTCCGCTCGTTTGTGTCGCGGCCGACGACCTCGCGCGCGCCGCACAGCGGCGACACCACCGGTCGGCGGCCGCGCGCTTGATGCTCGGCATTGCCGCAGCGGGTCTGGCGACCGCTGCCACGGCAATCGTGGTCCGCGACGTCGAGCTGCTCCAGCTGGGCGCGGCGGCGGCCTTTCTCGCCGCGCTGATCATCGAGTTGTCCGCACTCGTCCGCCGTCACGACGACATGTGGTTCGAGGCGCGCACGATTAGTGAGACAGTGAAGACGGCAGCGTGGCGCCTGGCGGTCGGCGCCAGCCCCTACGGTGTCGACGATCCATCTGCCCCCGAACACGTCACAACCCAACTCATCGACCACCACGCCGCGCTCGCGTCGCTCGGCCAACACGTCGTCGATCACAACATCGACTCGCTGCTGCAGCTTCGTTCGTCGAAGCTCGCCGTACGCCGCCAGGCCTATGTCGCATACCGGGTCACCGATCAGCAACAGTGGTTTGAGCATCGGGTGCGTATCGCCAACGCACGTGTGACGCGATTGAAGGTCGCGATGGTCATCGGCGAGGTCGTGGGTCTACTGCTCGCCCTTTTCAAGGCGTTTCACATCATCCACGTCGACCTCAGTGGCATCGCCGCCACTTTCATCAGCGCCGGTGCGGCGTGGTTGGCTACTCGCCAGTACGAGCTGAACGCGCGGTCCTATTCCCGGACCCACCGTCATCTTGTCGAGGTGACGGCCGGCCTGTGGGAGATTAATGATGAGAGCAGTTGGGCAGCAGCGGCAGGAGCAGCGGAGGATCTTCTGATGGGCGAAAACCAGGCGTGGCACACCGCACGCAGCGATCGGGCAAAGACCCTCCGCACGGCACCGAATGGAGCGACGTCTTGACCCCGAACGCCAGCGAAGCTGCCGCCGCGGGGACCGGACCTTTGGCTGGAAGGGACGAAGGTCGCGTCGCCTTCCGCCTGCGGATCGGCGTCACCGGGCACCGCAACGTCCAGCCGACCGACGAACTGCTCGACGCCGTTGACGCTGCGATCGACATGGCCATTGAATCGGTGGCCATTCGCGCCGTCGTTGATGTTATTCCCACCGTGGTGTCGTCGCTCGCCGGGGGTGCGGACCAGATCGTCGCCCGACGGGTGCTCACCCGTCGCTCCGCCACGCTCGAGGTCGTCCTGCCGTTCGACCATGGCGAGTACAGGGCGACGCTCGACGAAGAGGCCGCGACCATATTTGACTCCCTGCTCGCTCGGGCCAGCAGCGTGCACGCGATGCCCGAGCCCCATCGCCCCGACGACGGGTACCTCCTTGCTGGTCAGGCGGTCGTCGACCGCTGCGATGTCCTCATCGCAGTGTGGGACGGCGAACCGGCACGCGGTCGCGGTGGCACGGCCGAGGTCGCCGCATACGCGCGTGACCGGAAGGGGGAGACCGGGAACGAGTTGTGCGCCGTCATCGTTGTCGACCCGTCGCTTGCGGCACCTGTGCCGCATGCCGACCCAGAACTCGACACCCTCCTCACCGGCACGATCGACGACTGCAACGCGTTCAACGAAGGCGACCTCGACCGCATCACGTTGGCCTCGATCGATCGCGGCGCCGATCTTCTCCCTGCGTGCGACTCTGACCGGTCCGACACGGAGAGGCAGCTGGCGGCGTGGATCGCTCCGTTCTACGCTCGGGCCGACGCGCTTGCGATGCGCGCCCAGCAGCGTTACACGCTGATCGGCATCGGCGTCGTTGGCGCTTCGGCAACGGCGCTCGTGTGTGCGGCGATCGGCGCCATCCTCGCGCCCGAGCCCGCCTGGCCAGCCTGGGTCGAGATTGCCTCGCTGACGACGCTGATCCTACTGGTCGCCCTCGGGCGCCGCGCCCACTTCCACGCGCGGTGGATCTCGAACCGCTTTCTTGCCGAGCGTTTCCGTTCCGCTGTGTATTTAGCGCTCGCTGGGCTTTCCGACCGCTCACCGGGCAGCCTCGACGAGGCGGACGATGACCAGCACGACTGGGCGCACCGGGCGTACGAGCTGGTGTGGGCTGCGCGCCCGGCAGTCGAGCTCCCATTACGCCGCATCCAGCAAATCGTCGTCGACGGCTGGCTCGACCCACAGATCCGCTATCACGAGCGCACCGCCGCACGCCAGGCGCAGCGCCATCGACGGAGCATCGCTACTATCTGGACACTGCTCGTGTCAGCTCTTGTCGTTGCTCTTGGCCACCTTGTCGTCCAGCACGAGGAGCATGAGAACGGCCACGTGTCCGCATCGCAGCTCCTCTCGCTCGCGTCGATCGTGCTGCCCGCGCTCGGTGGCGCCGTCACGGCGATCCTCTCGCAGCGCGAGTACGAGCGTCACCACCACCGCAACGAGCGCGTCGCACGCGACCTTGTACGGTTGCGCGATCGCATCGCCGTCGCTGCGCATCCAACCGAGCTCGCGGCGATGGTGCTGCGCGCCGAGGAGACGATGATCTCCGAGACGCGCGACTGGCTGGGTTCGGTGCAGTTCCACGACCTGGAGCCACATGTTTGACAACGCGCCTACGGATCTCCGGGCTAACCCAAGTCGCCAGGTTCGCCGGACGGTGGCGGCCCGAGTGGGTCTTTGTCTCGTATGCCCGGGTCGACGCGGCGCAGGTGCAACGCAACCTTCAGTGATGATCGCTCAGTCAGCACTCTGGCACGGCTGGGTCCCCAAGACCCCCGGTGGCAGGGTACGGCCCGGAACGGTTTTCAAAGTCCGAGGCAGGTGTCCAGTAACCGGAATACACGCCATCACTGATGTGATACCACCAGCCGGCAAGGTTGCTCGTCGCTGCGCTGAGATCGTAAGCGCGGCAGTCCACTGCGACTCGGGCGCCAACCTCTATCCGCGCGTCTGGGTCCGCCGTGCCGCTTGCGTTGACCCCTGGCCCTCCCATGAACACGGGAACAGAGTCCCCAGGTGGGCCCCCACGCGACTTCCTCGGCAGCGGTGAGTGCACTGGACACCTCGAAGCTCCCTCGACGCCCCGAGGATTGGCCGGTTGCGGTGACTCTCCAGACCTGCCCGGCGGCGCTGGGATCGCATTGCACGCACTTATGCGCCGCCAGGCCGAGAACATTGCAATGATCCTCGCCCGCTGTGCTCGGGTGGACCAATACGAAGCGTGCATGCTGGCCAATCGGAGTTGCCAGTCGATCCTCATCGGGGATTGGCTTGAGGTAGACGACGCATGGGAGCTCAAGCTCCGTCGGCTGGACTCCATTCTGCAAATTGTCGAAATGGATGGTGAAGTGACCTCGTGCGAGGTGACGGACGACGTCATCGAGGCTGCGTTGGAGTATCTCGCGGTAGAGCAGGGCTGGGCTCAGCTCGTGATCCCTCCTGACGAGAGTGGCCAACCTGGAGATGGAGAAATGACGTACGACACCGCACTTAACAACATCGACGCCGCGATCCTGGCCGTGTGGGGCGATCGCACTTCTGCTGCCGCCTCACTTCGAGGCCAGCTAAATTTCCGTGGTTTGGTCCGCACGGTGAGGCTCCAGGCGGCGTAACAGCTCACCGCTGAGGCTTGCCTCAATGCCATTCTGACGCGGAGTCTTGATGTCACCGAGCGGCTGCAACGACAGTTGGGTCGGGCCGTACAAGACCTACGGTGATCTGCTTGCCCTCCAGAGCTACGAAGGGGGGAGTTAGCGTCGATTTTGGACATGTCGCGAAACGAACCCAATTGCGTCTTGCGCACCAATCGCACGCTAAACATCGAGCCGGGTCTCGGTGCCGCGTTCCGAGATGCCCTCGGAACGTTCCGAGGTTCCGGCTGGATAGCGAAATGAGCAGCACTAATAGAGTTCTCTACCGGCCCCAGAGGGGCGGGGGCGGGCGCGCAAGAGAACTCACCCGAATACGAGCGCCAGGATAGGCCCTGCGAGCCGTGCCGGCGCCACCCGATACGACATCACGATCCTTGATTGGTGAGTTGCGCATTGCACGAACGCGCCGTGCGCAGCCAACACCCGGCGGGAACACGCCACCAGATCAGCAGTAGTAATGTTCGGCCCCGTGGGAACCAGGGGAGCGTATCGGGGGGTGCTTGACGTACCTGATGCCAGGGCGTTGATCGCGGCAAGCGCTGCCTCGCAGCTCGGTGACTGGCTGTACAACGCCGCGCTTTTGGGATACATCTACTCAGCGACGAGCTCCGCTGGCTGGGTCGCCGCAGCGACGATCGGTCGCCTGCTGCCCTACGTGCTGCTCGGTCCCGTGGGCGGCATGATCGCCGACCGTTATGACCGCCGGACCGTTCTGTTGGTGGGCGATGTACTGCGGTGCCTGCTGATGTTCGCCCTCGCCGCCGTGGTCGCGACCGAGGGGCCCGTTGCGCTCGTGATCGCCATCACCGTGCTGTCCTCCGCGGCGGGGACGGCAGAACGTCCAGCGGCGATGGCTCTGCTGCCGAGGCTGGTCGGTGAGTCTCGGCTGGGGCCGGCCAACGCACTCCTCCACACGGTTCAGGACCTCGGCGTGGTTGCCGGCCCGGCGATCGGCGCACTCCTGCTTGCCGTTGCGGCGGACTCAGTGGCCTTCCTGGTCAACGGACTCACATTCGCGGCGTCGGCGGTACTCATCTCGACGATGCGTCGAGGAGCCGCCCCGGTGAGGACTCGGGCCGGCGAGGGTGCACTTGCTCAGTTGAGCGGTGGTGTACGGGCCGCCCGTCTCACCCCCTTCGTGGTGCCGCTGTTCTTGGTCGTCGCAATGGCTGAGCTCACCTACGGAGCGCAGACGGTGCTGTTGGTGTTGTACGCCGAGCGCAGCCTCGGTCTCGGCGCCGAAGGCTACGGATACCTGCTTGCCGCCGCAGGCGTGGGTGGTCTGCTGAGTGCCACCGTCAACGGCAGGCTCGCCGCGAGTACGAGGGTCTCGGGCATCGTCGTCGCCGCTGGAGCCCTGTTCTGTTTCACCCAGGTCGCCTATGCCGGAATCGACGCGGTCGCGCCCGCTCTGGTGGTCACGCTGATCGGCGGCGCCGGTTTCGTGGCCTGCGAGGTGGTGGCTGAGACGGCACTGGCCCGCATGGTTCCGTCCGAGGTGCTGGGTCGGGTCATGGGTGTGTTCGACGCTTTGTCAGTAGCGGCGATGGTCATCGGTGCGGTACTCGCGTCGGTGCTGACCTCCCATACGTCGCTTGGCGCCAGCTTGACGGTGCTCGGCCTCGTTGCTGTGCTGATCACGGTGCTGTGTCTCGCGGGTCTTCGCGGTCTCAATGCCGTGAGCCGGCAACGGGCGGACGTGTTGGCATCACGGGTAGCGGTGATCGAACGGCTGCCGATTGCAGCTGGCGCTTCCCTTGTCGTGCTCGAGCAACTCGCCTCGGCATCGCAGACGTGCCCCTTGCCGGAGGGCGTCGACATCGTGGTGCAGGGCGCGCCCGCCCATGCGTTCTACGTCGTCATCGACGGAAGTGTGCTGGTTCATCGCGACGGTGAGGAGGTGGCTCGCCTCGGTCCCGGTGACTGGTTCGGCGAGCGGGGCCTGCTCGAAAACGCCCCGAGGAACGCGAGTGTCACGACTGTGGAACAGAGTACGGTCCTTCGCTTGGAGGGAGAGGCGCTGCTCGATGCGCTCCTGTCTGCTCCCACCGTGCGCTCGGCGATCGATAGCTCCAGCACGCAACGTCGAGAGTCGGCGTCGCTGCCCAGGCCCACCGCGTTGGTGGACGATCCGACGTGGGTGCAGCCATGAACGTGGTCGGTGCCACTGTCGTGGTTGTCGGCGCGGGTTACGAGGGCAAGCGTCGTGCCCACGCCAGGATGGCCGAGCTCGGAGCGCGGCTCGTGATCGTCGACGAACCCGGTCACTGGTCCGAGTCTCTGGTCGCCGAGGGCATCGCCCAGACGTGGATCTCGTCACCTGTCGTCGGCGATGCCGACGAGGATGCCGCTGCAGTTCTGCGTGCCTTGGAGCAGGCCGGCATCCGTCCGGACGGCGTGCTCACGTTCTGGGAGGACAGCGTGTGTATGGCCGCCCGCGTGGCCGCGGCGCTGGGGCTTCCTGGCAACCCACCGGCGGCGGTGGACGCGGCGCGCAGCAAGGTGCGTACCCGTGAGCTGTCGGCCAACCTGGGGTTGCCCACCCCTCGGGCGCAGCGCGTGCGCTCACTCGATGAACTCTTTGCCGCTGCCGCCCAAGTGGGCTTTCCGGCCGTAGTGAAGCCCGAGTTCGGGGCGAGCGCCCTTGGGTGCGTGCGAGTCGACAATGTCGAATCCCTGCCGGGCGTGTACTCGCTCGTGCGGAGCGTGGTTGGCCCTGAGGGCGACGGCATCTTCCGGGCCGGAAACGACCTCCTCTTGGAGGAGTACCTCGATGGCGTCGAATTCGACGTCGACCTCGTCATGCACGACGGAAGGTGCGTGTTCTCGAGCGTGTCACAGAACTGGCCGACCAACGAGCCGTCGTTTCAAGAGACCGGTCTTCATTGCCCGCCGGACCACAGCCGCAAGGCAGTCCGCGGCCTCGTCGACCTCGTCGTGCAGACGGTTCAGGCATTCGGACTGACGCGCGGGGTGTTGCACGTGGAGGGCAAGTGCACGAGCCGCGGTCCGCGCATCATCGAGGTCAACGCTCGCATGGGCGGCGGGCGGATTTGGGACTACGTCCGGTCAGTATGGAATGTCGATTTGGTGGAGGCGCAGTTGCGGAGCTGCTTGGATCTGCCATCGGCAGTCAAACCGAGTCGCCGGCCGCTGTGCGCTGTCATTGATGTGATCGTGCACGCGCCTTCGACGGGCCGCCTGGTGGCCTTGCCCTTCGCCGAGGTGCCGATGGCAGACTGCCTCAACCTCGAGATCGATGTGGACGTGGAGGTCGGCACAGAGGTCGTCGGGCCGGATGCCGTCTTCGCCACCGTTCTCGCAGAGCTGTCGCTCAGCGCAAAGAACCTGCGACGAGCGCGGGCCCTGGCCGCCGCCGTGTTGCGCGATCCACCACAGATCCAGCCGATCAGTCCAGCCGGTGGAGCCTGAACATCGAGACGTAGTCCAGATGCACTGTCCGGTGGCGCCTACAGCCTCCGGAAACCTCGGTGACTGGGGCGATGCAATGGTGTCAGACTTTCTGGATGGCTGATGCTGAGCGGTTTGTTGACCGGCTACCTGCAAACAACTCGTACACAGGCGGCGCCGCCCGGGTGTACGACGCGTGGATGCCCCCGGGCACCGTCTTCGACGACGACATCGTCCATCAGGAAACTCTTCGGCGCGCGGGTGGCACCGGTCTGGAGTTGGCGTGCGGCAATGGGCGCTTTTTGATTCCTGCGCTGGAAGCAGGTCTCGACGTGCAGGGCATCGACAACAGCGCAGCGATGTTGGAGATCTGTCAGCGACACGCCACCGAACGTGGCCTTGACGTCGTGCTGCATGAGGGCGACATGGCTCCGCTGGCGCTCGACCGTCACTTCTGCGCAATCGTCTGCCCGGCCGGCAGCTTCTCGCTGATCACCGACGAAGTCACTGCCCTCGAAGCGCTCACCAGCTACTTCGAGCACCTCGAGCCTGGTGGTCGACTCTCGATCACGCTGTTCACCGAAGGACCGGATGACACGTCGCGTTTTGGGTGGCGACTGCGGCGTACCGGCACCGACAGGGTCAGTGGGAACACGTTCGTGGTCGATGAGGCAACGGGTGAGGACGTCACGCCGCAGGTCACGTTGATTTACAACAGGGTGGAGACCTACAACGCCGCTGGGCACCTGGTGGGCACAGAGATCCGCAAACTGCGAACTCGTTGGTGGCATCGCGAGCAGTTCGTGACGGCGCTGCGCGACACCGGTTTCACCGACATCAAACTTCTCGGCGACGAGTCCGGCTGGGTCGCTCTTGCCATCCGCCCGTACGGCCGAGGGTCTCAGCCCATGTAGATGGCGTGGCGTTTCTGCACCGCCTCGCGGTCGACGGGGTCGGCCGTCGCGAAGCGGGCGATCAGCTCGTGGCGGAGCGACTCGAACGGTACGACCGCGTCGATGACCAGCTCGCTGGCCAAGCGATACAGATCGACGTCGGCTTCGTACTCGGCTCGACGCTCGGCGATGTACGCGGCGCGCTCATCGAGCTCCGCGATGGCTTCGATCTTGTTGAAGTAGACGGCGTTGACCGCGGCCTCCGGGCCCATCACAGCGATCTTCGCAGTGGGCAGCGCGAGCGTGGCGAGCGGGTCGAACGCGGGCCCGCACATTGCGTAGAGGCCTGCACCATATGCCTTGCGCACGATCACGCTGATCTTGGGCACGGTGGCCTCCGTGATCGCGGTGATCATCTTGGCGCCATGGCGAATGATGCCGGCGCGCTCGACCTGGGTGCCGATCATGAAGCCGGGCACGTCGGCCAGGAACACGAGCGGGATGTTGTAGGCGTCGCACATCCAGACGAAGCGAGCGGCCTTGTCGGCCGAGTCGCCGAAGAGCACGCCACCCTTGTGCATGGGGTTGTTGGCGACGATGCCGATCACGTGCCCGTCGAGCCGACCGAACCCGGTGGTCAGCTCGGGCGCGAACAGCGGCTTCAGTTCGAAGAAGGTGTCCGAGTCGACCACGCACTCGATGACGCGGTGCATGTCGTAGCCGGCCGCTTCCAACGCGGGTAGTTCGCTGCGGGTGAGGCCGCGTACCGGCGCGTCGGGCGCGGCGGCCAACGGACGGTCGCGCCAGCGGTCTGGCAGGTAGCTGAACAGGTGGCGAGCTTGGTCGATGGCGTCGGCATCGTCGACCGCCAGGTTGTCGCCACAGCCGCTGACGGAGGCGTGCATTCGGGCACCGCCCATTTCCTCCAGCGTCACGATCTCGCCGATGACCTCCTGCGCCATGCGCGGCGAGCCGAGGTACATGCTGGCGTTGCCCTCCACCATGATCACCACGTCGCAGAACGCGGGGATGTACGCGCCACCGGCGGCGGAGGGGCCGAAGAGGCAGCAGATCTGGGGCACCTTGCCGCTGAGCTTCACCTGGTTGCTGAAAATGCGACCCGCGCCGCGCCGGCCGGGGAACAGCTCGACCTGATCGGTGATGCGGGCGCCGGCCGAGTCGACGAACCAGAAGATGGGTAGCTCGTGGCGCAGCGCGTACTCGGTGATGCGCACGATCTTTTCGACGGTGCGCGCCCCCCACGAACCCGCTTTCACCGTCGGGTCGTTGGCGACCACTAGCGCCGGCCGACCATCGACGCGACCCTGACCGGTGACTACACCGTCTGCCGGAAGGTCGCTGCCGAGCGTGTTGGCCAACAGCCCGTCCTCCACGAACGTGCCGTCGTCGAACAACAGGGCCAGTCGATCGCGCACGAACAGCTTGCTCTGGCGCGCAAGCTTCTCGCCCTCCTTGTGCAGGTTGCCGGCCAGTGCCCGCTGCGCACGCTGATCAAGTTCTTCGTGCTCGTTCATCGCATCCTTCAACCGACTGTCGTGCATCCAGTTGTCATCCAACTGGAAGGCCCAAGCCTCGCGCAATCACCAGACGCTGGATCTCGCTGGTGCCTTCTCCAATCTCGAGAATTTTGGCGTCGCGGTAGAAGCGGGCGACGGCTGACTCTTCCATGAAGCCCATACCTCCGAACACCTGCGTGGCGACACGGGTGGCGGTAACCGCAGTTTCGGTGCTGTAGAGCTTGGCCATTGCGGCCGCTTGACGAAACGGTTTGCCGCGCTCCTTCAGCCGGGCGGCCCCGTACGTCAGGTTGCGACTGTTCTCCACCGCGACCGCAAGGTCCGACAGCTGAAACGCCAGACCCTGGAAGCGGCCGATCGCTCCACCGAATGCGTGGCGATCCTTGGCGTAGTCGACAGCGAGATCGAGGCAGGCCTGCGCACAGCCGACGGCCAACGCGCTGATCGCAATGCGGCCGTCATCGAGAATCGCCAGGAAGTTCTTCAGGCCGGTGCCCTGCGCGCCCAGCATGTTGGCGGCGGGCACGCGGCAATCGGTGAGGGTGATGCCGTGAGTGTCGCTCGCGTGCCAACCGAGCTTGCGATAGGCGGGCTCGATGGTCATGCCGGTTGTGCCCGCTGGAACGATGAACGAAGAAATCTCCGGCCGGTCAGATGAAGGCCCCGTCAGAGCGGTCACGGTGACGATGGACGTGATGGCAGTTCCCGAGTTGGTGATGAAGGCCTTGCTGCCGTTCAGCACCCACTCGTCAGCACCGGCGTCGTAGACGGCGCGGGTGCGTGTGCCGCCGGCGTCGCTGCCTGCGTCGGGCTCGG
>JAYVVY010000306.1:0-2790 GCA_043786575.1 Ilumatobacteraceae bacterium | reverse complement strand
CCTGGAGTGGCGACGTGCCGCCCGACTCGTGCGTGCGAGTGGGTACCGCCCAGTTCGTGGTGCCGGAAGTGGCCGGCGAGCTGTGGTTCGACCTCACCCTCGAGCACCTCGACACGGCAGCAACGAACCGCTACGCCACAACGGTGAATCCCCGCCGCCTCGGCTGACGCACAGCTGATCAGACCTGGCTGATCAGTGTGCGGTTCTTGACCTTGGCCTTGCGAAAGTCCTTGTGCATCAGGGCGATGAAATCGATGCTGATGCTCTTCGGGCAGGCGGCTTCGCATTCGCCGTGGTTGGTACACGAACCGAAGTACTCGTCCATCGTCTCCACCATCGCCTCCACGCGGCTCCAGCGTTCCGCCTGGCCCTGCGGCAGCAGGTTGAGGTGGCTCACCTTGGCCGCGGTGAACAAATTGGCCGCACCGTTGGGACAGGCGGCGACGCATGCGCCGCAACCGATGCACTCGGCTGCGTCCATCGCTGCATCGGCCACCGGCTTCGGAATCGGGATGATGTTCGCATCGGGAGCGCCACCGGTGGCAGCCGTGATGAAGCCCCCCGCCTCGATGATTCGATCGAGCGGGGCGCGGTCGACCATCAGGTCCTTGAGGATCGGGAACGCCGTCGCCCGCCATGGCTCGATCACGATCGTGTCGCCACTGGTGAACTTTCGCATGTGCAACTGGCAGGTCGCAGTGCCGCGTTGGGGGCCGTGAGCCTGGCCGTCGATCATCAACGAACACGAACCACAGATACCTTCACGGCAGTCGTGGTCGAACGAGATCGCGTCCACGCTCTCGCCGATCAGCTTCTCGTTGAGCACGTCGAGCATCTCGAGGAAGGAAGCCTCGTCGCTGATGCTGTCGATGTGATAGTTCTCGAAATGCCCGCCGTCGGCCGGCCCGCTCTGGCGCCAGATCTTGAGGGTGAGGTTCTGGAGATGATTGCTCACTTGTAGCTCCGCTTGGCGAGATGAATGGTCTCGAATTCGAGTTCTTCCTTGTGACGCACGGCCTGCATCGGGTCGCCGGTGAACTCCCACGCGGCGACGTGGGCGAAATGCTCGTCGTCGCGTTGTGCTTCACCTTCCTCGTCTTGATACTCCGATCGGAAATGTCCGCCGCAGCTCTCGTTGCGTTCGAGCGCGTCACGGCACATCAACATGCCCAGCTCGAAGAAGTCCTCCACGCGGCCAGCCTTCTCCAACGTCTGGTTTACGCTGGTGCCACTGCCGGTGACCCGCAAGTCTTTTTTGAACTCGGCGTACAGCGCAGGCAGTTCGCTGAGGGCCTTCTGCAGGCCTTGCTCCGTACGCTCCATGCCACAGTAGTCCCAGATGATCTTGCCCAACTCGCGGTGGAAGTGGTCGGGCGAGCGGGTGCCGCGAATGTCGAGGAAACCCTGGAAACGCTGACGCGCCGCCAGTTCCGCCGCCTGGAACTCGGGGTGGTCGGTGCCGGGGATCGGTTTGTTCAGCATCGGAGCCAGGTAGTTGCCGATCGTGTAGGGCAACACGAAGTAGCCATCGGCGAGGCCCTGCATGAGCGCCGAGGCGCCCAGCCGATTGGCGCCGTGATCGCTGAAATTGGCCTCCCCCGCCGCGTAGAGACCGGGGATGGTGGTCATCAGCTCATAGTCCACCCACAGGCCACCCATCGTGTAGTGGCTGGCCGGGTAGATGCGCATCGGCGTGGCGTACGGGTTCTCGCCGGTGATTCGTTCGTACATGTCGAACAGGTTGCCGTAACGCTCCTTCACGACCTCCTGCCCGAGACGACCGATCGCATCGGCGAAGTCGAGGTTGACGCCGTTCTTCAGCGGGCCCACACCGCGGCCACTGTCCACCGCACGCTTGGCCGCACGCGACGAGATGTCGCGCGGCGCGAGGTTGCCGAAGCTGGGGTACAGGCGCTCGAGGTAGTAGTCGCGCTCGGCCTCGGGGATCTGTGCTGCCGGGCGCTCGTCGCCGGCGTTGGTTGGCACCCACACGCGTCCGTCGTTGCGAAGGGACTCCGACATCAGCGTCAGCTTCGACTGCGTGTCGTCGGCCTGCGGGATGCACGTGGGGTGGATCTGCGTGTAGCACGGGTTGGCGAAGTAGGCGCCCTTGCGGTGTGCACGCCATGCTGCCGTCACGTTGCAGTTCATCGCATTGGTAGAGAGGAAGAATGCGTTGCCGTAGCCGCCGGTGCACAGCACCGTGGCGTGGGCCGCGTGCGACCGCACCTCGCCCGTGACGAGATCGCGAGTGACGATGCCGGCACAACGACCGTCGACCGTGACGGTGTCGACCAGCTCCACGCGGTTCCACAACTTGACGGTGCCGAGGCCGATCTGGCGGGCCAACTGTTGGTAGGCGCCGAGTAGCAGCTGCTGGCCCGTCTGGCCACGGGCGTAGAACGTGCGCTGCAACTGCGAGCCGCCGAAGCTGCGCGTGTCCAGCAGGCCGCCGTACTCGCGAGCGAAGGGCACACCCTGGGCCACCATCTGGTCGATGATGTTGAGGCTGACCTGCGCGAGGCGGTACACGTTGGCCTCGCGTGAGCGGAAGTCGCCGCCCTTGACGGTGTCGTAGAACAGCCGGTGGACGCTGTCACCGTCGCCGCGGTAGTTCTTCGCAGCGTTGATGCCACCCTGGGCAGCGATGGAATGAGCGCGCCGGGGGCTGTCCTGGTAACAGAAACATTTTACGTTATAGCCCAGCTCCGCCAGGGTCGCCGCGGCCGACGCTCCTGCCAGACCCGAACCAACAATGATGACCTCGAACTTTCGCTTGTTCGCCGGGCT
>JAYVVY010000305.1:0-14078 GCA_043786575.1 Ilumatobacteraceae bacterium | reverse complement strand
GCGGTCAATGGGGGCCAGAATGGGGACTCGTGGGGATCTCGGGCGTGCGCCGCCGTGATCTGCGGTCTCACAGGCAGGTGCTGAGTCAACGAAAGGTGGTGTCGCGAGATGTTGTTCGTGGGGGCGTTTGAACGCCAACTCGACGACAAGGGCCGGCTGGCCATGCCAGCGACCTTTCGCGACCGCCTCGGCGAGCACTGCTACCTGGCCAAGGGGCAGGACAAGTGTGTGACCGTTGTTCCCTCGGCAACGTTCGAGGAGGAGGCCGAAGCAATGGCGGCTCGTGTTCGCCTCGGCGAGGTCAGCCGCAACCAGCTTCGGGCCCTCGCCTCCTCAGCAATTCTTGTGTCGCTGGACAAGCAGGGGCGCGTCAACCTCGATGAGCAGTTGCGCGACTACGCCGACCTCGCGTTGGGCGAGCCGGTCACGGTCGCAGGCAGCTTCGACCGTCTCGAACTGTGGTCGCCGCAACGGTTCGCGCTGATCGATGACCACGGCACCCATCAGCTCACTGGCCCCGACCTGGCCGGTAGCGAGTGATCTCAGAAGTAACCACCACCACAACTACAGCAGAGGAGGATGAGGCAGCACCACGAACAAGCCGCACACACATCACCGAGACATCGATCACTCATGATCTTCCGCCCATCTGCAGCCTTCCGGCCAGCACGATGGACAGCCCACTTCCGCCCGCTGCCGTTTGGCACGACCGGGGAGACATCCCGGCGGCAACCGCGAACCGGAGGGCTGCAGATGGACGGACGATCCAGGTCAGTACGCAATGAGTGACGCACCCTTCCACCACCTGCCAGTGATGGTCCACGAGATCGTGGCCCTCTACGAGCGAGTGCCGCCCGGGTTCGTCCTCGACGCCACACTGGGCGGGGGTGGCCACGCCGAGCAGCTGCTCGAGCGTTGGCCGCATGTGAAGGTCCTCGGCATCGATCGCGACGAAGTCGCACTTGCCGCAGCGCAAGAGCGTCTCGCTCGCTTCGGTGATCGATTGCGTGTGTACCACTGCCGGTTCGATCGCCTCGAAGAAGCCATGGAAGCACTCTCCATCCAAGCCCTGTCCGGCGCCCTCTTCGACCTGGGTGTCAGCTCACCCCAGCTCGATGTCGCCGAGCGTGGGTTCAGCTATCGCAATGACGCGCCCCTCGACATGCGCATGGATCAGACTCAACCCTGGTCCGCATCGGATGTGGTCAACGGCTATCCGGCCGACCAACTGGCCCGCGTGTTGCAGCAGTACGGCGACGAGCGTTTCGCCCGTCGCATTGCCGCTGCGATTGTGGCTGCACGCCCGATTCAAACGACTTCGCACCTCGCCGAAGTGGTGGTCTCTGCAATTCCTGCACCGGCACGTCGTACCGGTGGGCACCCAGCCAAGCGCACCTTCCAGGCCATCCGCATCGAGGTCAACGGCGAACTCGACGCTCTGCCGACGGCGCTCGACGCGGCGATCGACCGCACTGCTCCGGGCGGTCGCGTGGCAGTGCTGTCGTACCACTCGGGTGAGGATCGAATTGTGAAGGACCGCATGCGTTCGGCGGCGACGGGCGACTGCCCGTGCCCCCCCGAGCTGCCGTGCGTCTGCGATGCAGTGCAGACCGTGCGCTTGGTGCGCGGTGTGCCCAAGACGCCCTCGAAGGACGAGCAGAGCAGCAATCGGCGAGCGGCCAGCGCACGGCTGAGAGTTGTCGAGCGGATCGACGACACACCCACGCGCGGCTGGCGCTAGCTCACAACATTCGCGGCACGACTATTCGGCAGGACGGAAGGTACGCAACATGGCAATGGCAGCTCGCAACGAGCGAGTGACAGCGGTACGCAGCAGGGTCCACGGAGGTGGCGATGCTGAGGCACGGGTGATGGTGAAGCGCACTGCCGCTGTCGCCCACATCGCGCCACGCCCACAGTTGGTCGTCGTTCCTCGTCAGCGTCGCACGGCTCGCCTGATCGCCGCTGGTTGCACGGTGGTGTTCGGGTTGATGTTGGGTGCAGCGGCATTCCAGACGCAACTTGCTCGGCGTCAGCTGACGATGGACACCATGGACCGCGACATCCGAACCGCCCACGAAACCTACGACGTGCTTCGCCGCGAGCGCGCCGAGCTGCGGTCACCGGGGCGGCTGGCCGCCGAGGCCGGCAAGCTGGGCATGGTGCCAGCCACCCAAACAGAATTCGTGCAGCTCGACGCCGAAGTGGTCGCCGCCGTGCAGCGCAGCGGTGCTGAAGGCTCGGGCGACGCCGTGACTTCAATCGATGAAGAGTTCGAGCAATACGCCGATGTGAAGGCAGAAGCCGGGGGAGCACCGTGAGCACCGATACCCGTCGCCGCCACACGACACCCGCCTCCGCCACCACCCGCAGCGCGCCCGCCGACCCGCGGTCTCGTCGGGGTGAATCCGCAGCGCCCTTGCGGCCGCATGCGCGTCGCGGGCAGTCGACTGCGACGACAGCGAAGAGTGCAACGAAGACCAAGAGTGCGACGAAGACCACCGCCGCTGGCACATCGACGCTGGCGCCGCGTGGGCACAAGCCCGTCAGCCGTGGGCACAAACCACCCGACCGTTCACTGCGCCCGATGCAGAAGCGGGTCAAGCCGGCCAAGCGAGCTAAGCGCACCTCGCAACCAGCCGGTATCAACCTGACCTTCCGGGCAGGCGACACTCGGCGCCGGTTGGTTGCCGTCTTCGTGATCAGTGTGCTGCTGTTTGTCGCGGTCGTTGCCCGCGTGGCGTTCCTCCAGACGGCTGGGTCCGACTCGCTGGTCGCTGCTGGCAAGGCGCAGCGTGTCTCGGAGGCCATTTTGCACGCACCGCGCGGCACCATCTTTGCACGTGACGGTGGTGAGCTGGTGATGAGCGTTCCCAGTAGCACCCTGATTGCGAACCCGAAATTGGTCACCGACCCCTCGGGTGTGGCCTCGCTGTTGGGCACCATGTTGCAGTTGACGCCGGACAAGCAGCAGTCGCTGGTGGCGGCGTTCACCGCCAAGGACAAGAGCTTCATCTACATCGTTCGCCAGATTGACGACGATCTTGCCAGCTCCGTCATGGCATTGAATCTCAGCGGTATTGACCGGCTGCGCGAAGACAAGCGGATCATGCCCAGCGGGGAAGTTGGCCGCAGCCTGCTGGGCCGCACAGACATCGATGGCGTGGGTACTGCCGGAGTCGAGTTGCTGTACAACGCCGAGCTCACCGGAGTGGATGGCGAGCGTGTGCGCGAACACGACGCCAAGGGCCGCTCGATTCCCGGATCGGGAGCGACCACCACCGAGCCGGTACCTGGCAACGACTTGATTCTGACACTTGATCGCTCGCTGCAGTTCCAGGTGGAGCAGGCGTTGATCGCTCGCGTGTCGGAGCTCAGTGCCAAAGGTGGTGCCGTCGTTGTCATGGACACCGCCACTGGCGAGATCTATGCGGTGGCCAACGTGAGCCGCGGCGACGACGGTGTCGTGGCCGTTACCTCTGCCAATCTTGCGGCCGTGGAACCGTTCGAACCGGGCTCAGTGGCGAAAGTCTTCAGCCTGTCCGCCGTCGTCGACACCGGGGTGGCAACGCCCGACACGGTGATCGAAGTCCCTGGCCAGATCGTCTACGACAGAGGCACTCTGTGGGAGCACACGATCAATGATGCGGAGCCGCACAACAAGGAGCCCATGTCGCTGCGTCACATCATCGTGCACTCATCCAACATCGGCACGCTGCTGCTGACCGATGAGGTAGGCACTGAACGATTCGGGACTTACCTCGAATCCTTCGGCTTCGGCCAGAAAACGGCACTCGACTTTCCCGACGAGAGTGCAGGCATCTACAAGCCAGCATCCGAGTGGCAGGGCACGGAACGGCAATCGCACAGTTACGGCTACGGCTATTCCGTGACTGCGCTGCAGCTGACTGCGGCGGTGAACACTGTCGCCAACGGCGGCGTCTACGTCGCCCCCAAGCTGGTGGCTGCCACTATCGGCGCCGACGGCGAAGTGACCGACACCGCTGCTTCGGCCACGCACACGGTGATCCAGCCGTCGACTGCGGCGACGATGACCGACATGATGAAAGACGTGGTCTGCGACGGCACCGGCAAGGATGCGCAGATTGCCGATATCTCGGTTGCCGGAAAGACCGGCACGGCCTACAAGGTGCAAGATGACAAGACATATGGAGGCGCCGGTACCCGTGCCTATCGCGCATCGTTCGTCGGGTACTTCCCAGCTGATGCGCCAAAGGTCACGATCCTCGTCACGATCGACGAGCCCGATCCCACCTCCAACGACCGTTTCGGCGGAAAGGCCGCGGCACCGTTGTTCGCAACGATTGCCACTGCGACAATCCACGAACTGCAGATCACACCAAATCCCGGCGACACCGGCTGCCCGGCCGCGGGGTGACCCAGGTGGCGCGATTGCTCGGTGAGTTGATTGCCGACGCCGGATTGTTCAACGCAGACATGCGCGGCGACGGAGATGTGCGCGTCACCGGCATCGTCTACGACTCTCGAGCGGTCGCTCCGGGCGTACTGTTCTGCTGCCTTCGGGGAGCCAACGATGATGGGCATGAGTTTGCGGCGAGGGCGGTGGATGCCGGTGCCGCGGCGCTCCTCGTCGACCATGCGCTGGACATCGATGTCGCGCAGGTGATTCTGCCCGATACCCGGGTCGCAATGGGGCCTCTTGCGGCGTCCTTCTTCGGGCATCCGTCGCGAGCGCTGACAGTGATCGGAGTCACTGGCACCAACGGCAAGACCACTACTACCAGTCTGCTGGCTGCGGTGTTGGAGTCGGCTGGGATGCGCACAGGTGTGATCGGCACGCTGACTGGAAAGCACACCACCCCCGAGGCGCCTGAGCTACAGGCGCAGCTCGCCAGGTTTGTGGCAGAGGGTTGTGCGGCTGTCGTGATGGAGGTCTCCTCACACGCGCTTGCACTACACCGCGTGGACGGGACGCGCTTCGCGCTGGCCGTATTCACCAATCTCGGCCGCGATCATCTGGACCTGCATGGCACCGTCGAGCGTTACTTTGCGGCGAAGGCATCGCTCTTCGCTCCGTCCTTGAGCGCGCAGGGAATCAGCAACATTGACGACCGGCACGGCCTCCTGCTGTTCGATGCCGCGTCCATTCCGATGACAGCATTCTCCAGCGCCGACGTTGGTGGCCTCGTGGTCACGCCCAGGTCGCATGAATACACGTGGCGTGGACAGCGAGTCCACGTCGGCATCGGGGGAGCCTTCAACGCAATGAACAGCCTGGCCGCGGCAACTGCGGCCGTTGCGATCGGTCTCGATGTGAAGGTGGTTGTAGAAGGCTTGCGCACGGCGCCCCCCGTGCCCGGCAGGTTTGAGCCGGTGCGCGCGGGGCAGGCGTTCGACGTAATTGTTGACTTCGCTCACACCCCTGACGGTCTGCGCGAGGCGCTGACAGCGGCACGCAATGCCGCGGGTACAGGCCACGTGATTGCTGTGTTCGGGTGCGGCGGCGACCGAGATCGTGAGAAGCGTCCCGAGATGGGTGCCGTCGCGTCAGAATTGGCAGATCGGGTAGTCGTCACGTCCGACAACCCTCGGTCGGAGGATCCGCTGTCGATCATCAATGCCATCATTCAGGGGGTACCCGGCGGCTACCGTGACCATGTTGTGACCGAGCCCGACCGACGCCAAGCCCTCTCCGTGGCATTCCAGATGGCTCAGGCTGGCGACGTTGTGGTGATCGCCGGCAAGGGTCACGAGACCACGCAGACCATTGGCGGCAGCGTGCTTCCCTTTGACGATCGCGCCGTGGCAACAGCACTCCTGAAGGCAGCACAATGAACGAGGCAGCGCAGTGATTGCCGTCATGATCGCGGGCGCAGTAGCGATGTTCGTCTCGCTGTTCTGCACGCGCTACCTCATCACCTTTTTCCGCACACGTGGGACCGGACAACCGATTCTGGGCAAGGAGGACAACGGTCCGGAACATCACATGATGAAGCAGGGCACGCCAACAATGGGCGGTCTCGCAATTGTGATCGCCGCCGTGTCTGGTTGGCTGGTTGCTCACCTGCGTCCGAACCTGGCGTTCTCGAATCAGGCGATGATCATGTTGGTGGGCATCGTGGTGATGGCCAGCATGGGCTTTCTCGATGACTTCATCAAGGTTCGCAAGCGCCACAACCGCGGCATCTTCTGGAAGCAGAAGAGCTACATCACACTCGGCTTGTCGATGCTGCTGGCATGGTGGTTGGTGTCGTCCACAGACGTCAGCCAGACACTGTCGATCACCCGCGCCACGTTCCCCGGGTGGCACTTGGCGACGCCGATTTTCATCGTCTTTACGGGCGTGATGATCTGGGCAACCAGCAATGCTGTCAACGTCACCGATGGGCTCGACGGCCTCGCCGGCGGCTCGGCAATGATGGGTTTCCTCGCGTTCACGATCATTGCCTACTGGGAGTTCCGTAACCCTGCGGTATACGGCGACGTGGTCAACCCGCTCGACCTGGCAGTACTCGCTTCGGCATTTGCGGGTGGCTGCGCTGGGTTCCTGTGGTTCAACGCCGCGCCGGCGCGCATCTTCATGGGCGATGTCGGCGCGCTCGCCATCGGCACCGCGTTGGCACTGCTGGCCATTACCACCAACACGCAACTGCTGATCATTCTCATCTGCGGCATCAACGTGATGGAGGCCGGCTCGGTCGCCATTCAGATGGGTGTGTTCAAGGCGTCCGGTCGCAAGAAGCGGCTCTTCAAGATGTCGCCGATTCACCATCACTTCGAACTGGTGGGCTGGCCCGAGACGACAGTGATCATCCGCTTCTGGATCATCTCTGGCATCTGCGTCGCCAGCGCGTTGGCCCTCTTCATTGCCGACTTCACGAGGGTGACGGACAACCTGTGACCGGCACCGCTCTGGTGTATGGCCTCGCTCTCGCTGGCGATGCGCTGGCTGCCCAGCTGGCGCGCCGCGGCTGGAAACTGGTGATCGCCGATGACGCCGCCACCGATGCGAAGCGCGAGCTGGCCGCCGCGTTCGGCAGCCCGCTGATCGAGGCACCGACGGCCGCAAGGATCGCGGAGCTGGTCGCCGCCGCCGACATGGTGTGCCCGGCACCCGGCGTGGCCGAAACGCATGCAGTCGTGCTGGCGGCCCTCGCCGCGGGCACGCCGTTGCGCACTGAAATCGATCTTGCGTACGAATGGGAGCAGCAACGGTTCGGCGGCCCGCGCCCGATGCTGGCCGTCACGGGAACCGACGGCAAGACAACGACAACGCTGCTGACTGCTCACATCCTCGAAGCTGCCGGCCACCGCGTGGCGGCCGTCGGTAACACCGAGGTGCCGTTGGCGGCCGCGCTCGACGCCGATGTCGACGTGTTTGTTGTCGAGTGCAGCAGCTTCCGTCTGAACTGGTTGCAGTCGTTCCGCGCTGAAGCATCGGTATGGCTCAACCTTGCTCCAGACCACCAGAACTGGCACACATCGATGGCCGCTTACGAGGCCGCCAAGGCCCGGATGTGGGCGCATCGGTGGCCAACAGATGTGGCGATTGGTTGGGCTGACGACGCTGTGGTGATGGCCAATCTGCGCGCTGCTGGTGGGCCTACTCGCACGTTCGCTCTCGCGGGCGCCGACTATCGAGTCGAGGAGGGCAACCTCATCGGTCCGGCGGGTGTCATCGCTGCTGTGTCGGGTATGACGCGCACATTGCCGCACGACCTCACCAACGCCTTGGCAGCCGCCGCGCTGGTGTTGGAAGCCGGTCTGGCAGCACCCGTCGATGTGCAGCACGCGCTCGCCACCTTTCGCCATCCGCCGCACCGAATCGAACCTCTGGGCACGATCGACGGTGTGCAGTGGTTCAACGACTCGAAGGCAACTTCGCCACACGCGGCGCTCACCGCGATTCGAGCGTTCGACAACATTGTGCTCCTTGCCGGTGGCCTCAACAAAGGCCTCGACCTAGCCAGCCTGGCCAGTGAACATGCGCGAGTGAAGGCGGTTGTTGGCCTGGGCACGGCCGCGGCCGAAGTGACCGTTCCGTTCCAGCCCTACTGCCCCACGCGGATTGCTACGTCGATGGCGCAGGCAGTGCAGTTTGCCGACGAGTTCGCAGAGGCGGGTGATGTGGTGTTGCTATCGCCCGCCTGCGCCAGCTTCGACTGGTACCCCGGCGGCGGCTACCCCGCCCGCGGCGACGACTTCAAGCAGCTCGTGCGCGCGCTGAGCACTCGCGTCAGGAGTACACACCGATGACCTCTTCGTCCACACTGATCGGCGATCGTCGGCGGGCTGCATTGGCTCGCTCGGATGCCATGCGGCGTCACCCAACACGTCGCAACGTGTCGCATCCCGCCACTCCGCCACCAACCGCGTTCTACATCATCACTGTCGTGGTGACTGTCTTCACCATGCTCGGGCTGGTGATGGTGCTGTCGGCAACGTCGATCAGTCAGTTTCATCAGGGCAACTCGCCCTGGCGACTGTTCAACCGGCAACTGATGTGGGCCGTGCTCGGTGTCATCGGTATGTGGTTTGCGATGCGCATTCCCACGCGCCGTTGGCGGCGCCTGGTGAACCCCGCATTGGCAATCGCGTTCGGCCTGATGCTGCTGCCGTTTGTGCCAGGCATTGGCGACAAGGTCAACGATGCCAACGCCTGGGTTGCCCTCGGTCCGGTCAACTTCCAACCAAGTGAGTTCCTGAAACTGGCAGTGCTGCTTGCCTGTGCGAACCTCTTGGCGAAGCGACACAACGAGATGCACGACGTTCGTAGAACGTTGGGCCCGGTACTGGGGATTGCAATCCTGGGCGCCTTGCTGTGCCTGGCGCAGAGCGACCTCGGGTCGGCAATCGTGCTGGGCGCGATTGTGTTCGCGACGGCCTTCATTGCAGGCGCGCCGTTGCTACCGATGATGGCCGCTGGTGCGATGGGCGCCGTTGGCGCACTTTTCTTCGTCGTTTCCAGCCCGCGTCGCGAGGCACGATTCACCGCCTTCATGAACATCGCAGCGCACAAGGATCACCTCAGCTACCAGACCTACCAGGCGATGATTGCGATGGCGCAGGGCGGTTTCACTGGCTCTGGTGTAGGGAGAGGCGAAAACAAGCTGGGCGAGTTCCTGCCACTGGCACACAGCGACTTCATCTTCGCGGTGGTTGCGGAGGAACTGGGAATGATCGGCGTCGTCGCCGTGCTCGGCGGGTTCATGGTGCTTGCGTACGCAGGCGTGCAGGTGGCAATTGCCACCCACGATCGGTTTCACCAGTTACTTGCAGGCGGAATCGCCAGCTGGCTGGTCGTGCAGACGCTGATCAACGTGGGCGGCGTCACTGGGCTGATGCCGGTCACCGGTCTGACGCTGCCGTTCTTCTCGGCAGGCGGTACGTCGTTGTTCGTCACGCTTGTTGCCACGGGGCTGTTGCTCAATGTCGCCCGAAACGTGCGATGACCACAGCACACGACACGGCAACACACGACACGGCAACGTTCGCGGTTGTCACCGGCGGGGGTACCTCCGGGCATGTTCTGCCAGCGCTCGCCATCGCCGACGCGTTGGTTGCTGCTGGCCACCAGGCTGGGTCCATTCACTACGTGGGGACACAGCGAGGCATTGAGACGCGGCTGCTGCCCGCGACAGGCCACCCGTTCACATTCCTCGACGTCGTCGGATTGCAGCGAAGCTTCAGTCGACGCAATGTGTCGTTCGGCCCCAAAATGCTGCGCGCTGTTCGAGACGCGAAGACGCTGTTGCGCGACCTGTGCCCAGAGGTGGTCGTCAACGTCGGTGGGTACGGCAGCTTTCCGGCGACCTGGGCAGCACGGCGGCTGAAGATTCCGTACGTGGTGATCTCGTACGATCGTCGACCCGGCCTGGTGTCGAAGCTGTTGGCAAAGAAGGCGGCGGCGTGTGCGGTCGCGTTCGAAGGTTCGGAGTTGCCGGGCGCCGAATTGACCGGTGCACCGGTCCGAGGAGCAATGATCACACTCGATCGACAGACTGCGCGCATTGGGGCGCGTGAGGAACTTGGGCTCCCCGCCGACCGGTTCGTCGTTGCGGTGATGTGCGGCTCGCAGGGCGCGGCAGCGATCAACGAGGTGGTTGCCGGGGCCGTCCAGCGCTGGGCCGCACGGCACGACCTCGCGGTCTACCACGTGGTTGGTGACCGCTTTCTCACCGATGCCGCGCCCCCTCATGATGGTGCAGCGGGCATCCTGTATCGCGTGATTGGGTACGAAGACCGCATGCCGCAGCTCTATGCCGCCGCCGACCTGCTGGTCACTCGCGGTGGTGCGGGCACAATTGCCGAACTGGCGACGGTGGGAGCCCCCGCAATCGTCGTGCCGTGGCCAGGTGCGGCCGAGAACCACCAGGTCGACAACGCCAAGGTCCTGTCGGACCGGGCTGCCGCCGTGCTCGTGGAGCAGGCAGATCTCACGGTCGATCGCCTCATCGATGAGGTTGAGCACTTCATCGCCGCGCCGGCCGAACTTGCTCGGGTGGCCGAAGCAGCGTTCGCGGCAGGTGCCGTTCATCGCAGCGGAAAGCTGGTCGCCCTGGTGGAACGGGTGGCCGCGTCATGAGCCTTCCCCCGGTGGCCCCGCTTGACCTCAGTACGCCGCGTTCGTTGCACGTTGTTGGCGTCGGCGGTCCGGGAATGAGCGCGATTGCGATTGTGTTGGCCGAGATGGGCCACACCGTCAGCGGCAGCGACATGCGTGAGCGGTCCGTTCTGGACCGCGTACGCGCTGCCGGAGTTGATGTGCACGTCGGCCACTCGCGTTCTCTGGTGCTTGGCCGCGATGCGGTCACGTGGAGCACGGCGATTCCGGAACGAAACATCGAACGGGACGAAGCGGACAGAACCGGTGTGCTGTCACTGCATCGGTCGGGCATGTTGGCGTCAATCTGCGCGCTTACCAAGTCGCTCGGGGTCGCCGGTACACATGGCAAGACATCCACTACCTCGATGCTCATGCTGATCCTCGCAGAAGCCGGCCTGCGGCCGAACTTCGTCATTGGTGGCGACGTGACCGACATGGGCACCGGCGCCCAGTGGACCGGGGCGGAGTGGTTGGTGGTGGAGGCCGACGAGAGCGACGGCACACATCTTCAGCTGCCGCTGTATGGAACGATCCTCACCAACGTCGAGGTCGACCATCTGGACTACTACGGCACAGCGGAAGCGATTTTCGACGGCTTCGACCGATACCTGTCGCAGATCGCAGGGCCCAAAGTGCTCTGCCTGGACGATGCGGAAACGGCGCGCCTCGCCGCTCGCCACGACGTTGTCACCTATGGCACCTCGCCCGTCGCAGATTTCGTTGCCGCAAACGTTCGCTCCGAGACGGGCTCGTTCACGTTCGACGTGATGCACCACGGCGTCCTTCTGGGCACCGTGGCGCTGCCGTTGCGTGGGCTCCACAACGTTCGGAATGCAACGGCGGCAATCGCAATGGCGGTGACCGTCGGTGTGCCGTTCGAGATTGCTGCGGCGGCGCTTGCGAAGTTCGGTGGTGTCGCACGTCGGTTCGACATCCGTGGTGTCGATGGTGGAGCGACACTGGTGGACGACTACGGCCACTTGCCCAGCGAGATTGCTGCCGTACTTGCCGCGGCTCGCGGCAGCGGTGACGATTGGAAGCGCGTGGTCGCGGTCTTCCAGCCGAACCGCTTCAACCGGATGGCAGTGATGTGGCCCGACTATCGAGACGCGTTCGTCGACGCCGATGTAGTGGTGCTGACCGATATCTACGCGTCGGGCACGACGCCCATCCCAGGCGTGACCGGCAAGCTGGTGGTGAACGCGGTGATCGATGCCCACCCGCGGAGCCGGGTGGTGTGGATGCCCAAACGCCACGACCTCATCGAATTCTTGGCGCGTGAGCTGCGCGATGGCGATGTCTGTATCTCGATGGGGTGCGGTGATGTTGCGGCGTTGCCCGACGAGGTGCAGTCACGTCGTGGCGAACTGCGTGAGCCGCGATGAGCCTGGCTCGGCGTCAGCACGTTGCCATGCAACGGATGGACGGTTTCGCTGTGGCCGACGAGCCGCTGGCACCATTCACCACGTACAAGGTTGGTGGGCCGGCCCTGGTCTTTGCCACGCCGCGTACCGCGGCTGAGCTGCAGACACTCGCGCACGTCGTCCAAGAGACGGGGCTGGCTGTCCTCGTCGTCGGGCGTGGCTCGAACCTTCTGGTAGCGGACGGTGGCTTTGCAGGAATCGCGGTGTCGTTGTCGGCGATGCCGGACTGGATCGAGTTCGATGACTGCACCGTCACGGCCGGCGCAACAGTCGCACTGCCCGTGCTGGCGCGGCGATGCGTCGCCGCTGGCCTGGTTGGGTTCGAATGGGCGGTCGGCGTGCCTGGCTCCGTCGGTGGCGCTGTACGGATGAATGCTGGTGGGCATGGCAGCGATATGGCTGCGTCGCTGGTTGGTGCGCACGTGCTCGATCTCCACACCGCCGTCGTCGCATGGGTGCTTGCCGACCAGATGGATCTTCAGTTCCGTTCATCGAACCTGCGGGATCATCAGGTCGTGCTCGATGCCCGTCTGCAGCTGTCCACCGGCGATGTAGCCGAAGCGGAAGCCAACCTGTCGGAGATCGTGCGGTGGCGCCGCGAGCACCAGCCGGGTGGCCAGAACGCTGGCTCGGTGTTCGTCAACCCGATTCCGGGCGAGTTGCCGGCGGCGGTGCTCGTCGATCAGCTCGGCCTTCGTGGCTTTCGAATCGGGGGTGCGTTCGTGAGTGACAAGCACGCCAACTTCATCCAAGCCACCGACGGAGCGACGGCAGCCGACGTTCGTGCTGTGATGGAACATGTTCGTACCGCGGTTCGAGAGTCAACGGGCTTCGAGCTGCGAAGTGAGGTGCGGCTGGTGGGCTTCGCTGGCTCGGGTGCGCAATGAGCCAGCGGAACACGCCCGGCCCGGACGACCCTCCCGACCATGTGCTGGAGGAACTGCTGGAGGCGTTCTCGGAAGAGTCTGCACCGCAGTACAACTTTGACGATCCTTCCATAGACCGCATCCTGGGAATCACCGACGAACACGACTCACCCGAACACGACGACGAGGTTGACGACGACGAGGTCGAGCCTGAGGAGATCGAGCCCGAGGAGATCGAGCCCGAGGAGTTAGCTGCGCCGCGCCGCACCATCGTCATCGCTGAAGACAACCGACCTGACAGCGTGTATCTCGATGCTGACAAGGAGAAGGCCTTCCACGAGCGACGCGATGCGGCGGATGAGTCAGGTGAGCGATCCACCATTGTCATCGCGGACCTTGATGGCGCCACATCCACCGAACCTCCGCTGGCGAGGTCGCGTGGTGGCATCGACCCGCGGATTCGGGCTCGACGTATCTCGGTGCGCCGCGCCGAAGGTCGCCGCCGGCTGATCTGGACCGGCATCGGCGTCGGTGTTGTGCTGGTTGCGATCGCCACCGTTGCAGTCTTCGCGTCGTCGATTTTCGATGTGCGCGAGGTCTCGGTGCAGGGTGCGGTGTACACCGACCCGGCAATCCTGCAAGGCGTCATTGACGACTTGCAGGGCGAACCCGTGCTGCTGGTCGACACCACCAAGGCACAGGAAACCTTGGAGGCCGTGCCGTGGGTGGAGAGCGCACGTGTTGCCACCGAGTTCCCGCACCGCGTGGTCATCGACATTCGCGAGCGGCTGCCGATTGCCGCCTTCCAGGGAGGCGACGGCCAGTACCGAATCATTGACCTTCAGGGCCGGGTACTGGATGTCATCGCTGGGCAGCCAACGGACTATTTATTGGTCACCGGGGACCATCCTGACACTGCCCGTGGCCAGTTCGCGGGTGCGCCCTACGCCGCAGTCGCCGAGTTGGTGTCCAGCCTTCCCGCCGAGATCCGCGACATCACCCAGTCGGTCGGTGTTGATGCAAGCACGGGCACACTGACGATGGTGCTGGCCAACGACCAGCCCGACGGAGTCGGTGTTCGGCTGGGCGACGCACGGTCGCTTGACGAGAAGCTGGCGCGGTTGCTGCAGCAGGTTCGCAAAGGACTCGATGGCATCTGTCAGATCGATGTCAGCACCACGGATGCCGGAGTCGTACCGT
>JAYVVY010000304.1:0-3475 GCA_043786575.1 Ilumatobacteraceae bacterium | reverse complement strand
TCACCTCCCGTGGCAGTGGGGTGCTCGTCACTTCATGCGTCATCTCATCGACGGCGACCTCGCGTCCAACAGCCACGGATGGCAGTGGACGGCGGGCACCGGCACCGACGCCTCGCCGTACTTTCGGATCTTCAACCCGACAACACAAGCGCTGCGCTTCGACCCGGACGGCGACTACGTGCGGAGATGGGTACCGGAGCTGGCGGGTATCAGCGGCAGTGGTGTACACGAGCCTGGTCTGTTGCGTCCGGAGAGCTACCCAGCACCGATGGTCGACCATGCAGTCGAGCGTGACGAGGCCTTGCATCGGTACCGCCAGGTGACCGCTGGCAGTCGATAGCCTGGACTGCCAAACGCATCCGGTGCGCCGAGTTGGTGAAGGGCAGGGAGCCGTGCTCGACGAACGAAAGACAGCAATCCTGAGAGCGGTGGTGCAGGAGTACATCGCGACCGCGCTTCCTGTCGGCTCCACTCACATCGCCAACGCCCCCGGTGTGCGGGTCAGCTCGGCAACTGTTCGCAACGAAATGGCCGTGCTGGAGCAAGAGGGCTACCTCGCCCAGCCGCACACGTCTGCCGGCCGGATCCCTACCGACAAGGGCTATCGATTCTTTGTCGACCACATGGCACAGCCGGGTCGGCTGGATACTCAGTCCTCGCAGCGCGTCGGCGCCTTCTTCGACACCGCCCATGGTCGTCTCGAGGAGCTGCTGCATCAGACCACCAACCTTCTGGCTCAGGTCTCGCATCACGCCGCGGTTGTCGTCGGCCCTCGTGCCGAGATCGCCGTCGTGCGGTCGGTGCAAGTGGTCGGGCTGGTGGGCCGCCACGCAACGGTGGTAGCAGTGTTGTCCAACGGAGTGGTCGAGAACCAGGCGGTGGAGCTGGCGAACGAGGTTTCCGAGGTACGGCTGTCCGCCGCCACCGCACACCTCCAGGCGCACATGGTTGGCCGCTCGCTGGACAGTGGTGTGCACATTCCGCTGACGGGCGATCGCGAGCTGGACTCTGTGTGCGCTACCGCGGCCGCAGCACTCGAGGGGTCCGTCGCCGACGAGCATGTTTTTGTGCAGGGTGCATCCTCGATGGCGCACGCCTTCGACGCGGTCGACACGGTCCGCTCAGTCCTACGCACGTTGGAACAGCAGTACGTGATGGTCACCTTGGTACGCGATGTGTTGAATCGCGGCCTTTCAGTCGCTATCGGTGCCGAGCATGGCGTTGAGCCGCTGGTGGCGTGTTCCGTCGTGGTCAGGCCTGTGGTCGTCGACGGCGAGCAGGTGGGCACCATCGGTGTTCTTGGCCCGACACGAATGGATTATCCGCAGGCCCTCGCTACCGTCGAAGCGGTGAGCGATCGATTGGGCCGGCACCTCAGCGACGGTGGGAGCACGAATGGCTGATGATTACTACGCACTGCTTGGCGTGCCCCGCACAGCCAGCAGCGACGAACTGAAGAAGGCGTATCGCAAACGCGCTCGCGAGCTGCACCCCGATGCAAACCCGGGCGATGCCGCTGCGGAGGAACAGTTCAAGAAGGTTGCTCGTGCGTACGAAGTGCTCAGCGACGGCGACGCACGTACCCGCTACGACCGGTTTGGCGAGCAGGGTGTTGGCGGCGCAAACGGCCCCAATGTGGGCGACATGTTCGGCGGTGGCGCCGGCGGCGGTCTCGGCGACCTGTTTGATGCGTTCTTCGGTGGCAATGGCAGCCCGTTCGGCGGCGGTGGTCGGGGCCCATCCGGGCCGCCTCGTGGCCAAGACCTCGAGGTTGTAGCCGACGTGGCGTTCGAGCAAGCCGTGTTCGGCGCAACCGTGCCTGTCACGCTGCGCACGGCCCTTCGTTGCGACGACTGCAGTGGCAGTGGGGCTGGCGAGGGAACCAAGCCGGTGACCTGCAGCGAGTGCAACGGTCGTGGCCAGGTGCAGCGCGTTCGGCAAAGCATGTTGGGGCAGATGGTCACCTCGTCGGCGTGCCCGAAGTGCAGTGGGCTTGGCCAGATCATCGTCACCCCGTGTCCGAAGTGCGCCGGCGAGGGCCGCATCGTCAGTGAGAAGACCTACCAGGTGGATGTTCCCGCAGGTGTGGACACGGGGTCCACGCTGCGGCTCACCGGGCGTGGCGCCGTTGGCCCGCGTGGTGGCACCGCCGGCGACCTCTATGTGCACATTCGAGTGGCCGCGCACGAGCGTTATCGTCGCGAGAACGACGACCTCGTCACCGACCTGCCGGTGTCGATTGCTCAGGCCTCGTTGGGCGCCAGGTACCTGTTGCCCACGCTTGACGGCGATGAGGAGATTCTGGTGCCGGCCGGCACACAGCCGGGTCGCGAGTTCGTGCTCCGTCAGCGTGGCGTGCCGCGATTGCAGGGTCGTGGCCGTGGTGACTTGCGCGTGCGTGTGCAGGTGCAGGTGCCCACCAAACTCACCGAGCCCGAGGTCGAGCTCCTCAAGAAGCTCGCCGACATTCGCGGCGAGGAATTGCATTCCGAGCACGGCCTGTTCGCCCGCATCAAGTCGGCATTCCAGTGAACCCGGCGCTGCGTACCAGCGCGGCGCATGTGTTTGTAGAGTCGCTGGCCGACCTCACGGTGCATCCCGACGATGGACACCACCTGTTTCGCGTGTTGCGCATCAGGGAGGGCGAGTGTGTCACAGTGAGCGACGGGCGCGGAAGTTGGCAGGCGACGGAAGTGGTCGGGCAGTCGTTGCGGCCCGCCGGCGACCCGATCTGCGATCAGGTCGCGCCAGAGCTGACGATTGCGAGTGCGATCCCCAAGGGTGACCGGGCCGAGTGGATGGTGCAGAAGCTGACGGAGATCGGTGTCGCCGAGATCGTGCTGTTGCACTGCGATCGCAGTGTGGTGCGCTGGGAGGGTGACCGCGCTGAGCGGCCGCTGGCGCGGCTACGCCGGGTTGCGAAGGAGGCGGCGATGCAAAGCCGCCGTGTGTGGTTGCCCACGGTGAGTGGCCCGGTGGCTGTTGCGGATGTCCTTGCCCAAGAGGCGGTAGTCGTGGCCGAGCCGTCCGGTGTGCCGGTGAACATGCTTGGATGGACGCCGAGAGCCGTAGTCATCGGGCCAGAGGGTGGCTTCTCCGCTGGCGAGCTCGCGTCAGCGACGCAGATGGTGGCATTGGGATCGAACGTGCTGCGGATCGAAACGGCCGCCATGGTGGCGGCAATTCGTTTCTTGACATAAAACTGTCAATTCCCTCGCTCAGTGCTTCATCATCACTATCCGTTGTTCTCACGGAGCGTGTGTGCCATGATGGTTACTTCGGTGGCCATCACGACTGCCGAGAGTGCTGGGCGGATCAGCCGCTGGAACAAGGGATGAGTGGGCATGCGTGAATTCGATGATGAGGATGTGGTTGCTTCCCCGTACAGCCGAAAGGTTGGCGAGCGGCTTCGCGTCATCCGGCGTCAGAAGCGCCTCTCGTTGCAAGAAGTCGAAGCATCATCCAATGAAGAGTT
>JAYVVY010000303.1:0-3839 GCA_043786575.1 Ilumatobacteraceae bacterium | reverse complement strand
TGCTGTACCTGGACGAGCAGGCGCAGGCCACAGGTGTTGTGCCCGACGATCGCACCATCGTGGTCGAGCGCTTCCGTGATGAGATCGGCGACTGGCGCGTCTGCATTCTCAGCTCGTTCGGTGTGCCAGTACACGCCCCGTGGGCGATGGCAATAGAGCGTCGGTTGATGGAGCGCTATGGCATTCCGGTGGAGACGATGTACACCGACGACGGCATCGTCTTGCGCCTGCCGGAGGCCGCCGACGAGCTGCCGTTGGACGACCTGATCATCGACCCCGACGAGATCGACGAGTTGGTGATGGCGTCGTTGCCGCAGACGTCGCTGTTCTCGGCTCGCTTTCGTGAGTGCGCTGCACGCGCGTTGTTGCTACCGCGCCGTCGTCCCGGCCAGCGCACGCCGTTGTGGCAGCAGCGCCAGCGCGCCGCAGACCTGTTGGCGGTGGCGTCGAAATACCCGACCTTCCCGATCCTGCTCGAGACGTCGCGCGAATGCCTGCAGGACGTGTTCGACCTACCCGCGCTGCGCGAGGTGTTGGGGCAGTTGCGCAGTCGTGCCATCCGTGTTGTCAGCGTTGACACGGCGAAGGCGTCGCCGTTCGCGCAGAGCCTGCTGTTCAACTGGATTGCCGCCTTCATGTACGAGGGCGACAGCCCGCTGGCCGAGCGCCGGGCCGCTGCGCTGTCATTGGATCGCGATCTGTTGCGCGACCTGCTGGGTGCCGAGGAGCTGCGCGAGCTGCTCGACCCCGGTGCCCTTGCCGATATCGAGCTAGAGCTGCAGCTGCTGGCCAATGGTCGTCGGGCGCGCAGTGCCGATGAACTGCACGACGTGTTGCGCAAGGTCGGCGACCTGTCGGCGGCAGAGATCGACCTGCGCTGCGAAGGTGAAGATGCCGCCCTCTGGTTGGCCTCGTTGCTCCACGACCGGCGGGCAATCACTGTGTCGGTGGCCCAGGTCGAGCGGTTCATCGCCGCCGAGGATGCTGCCCGCTACCGCGACGCGCTGGGCTGCAACGTGCCGCTGGGCTTGCCGCGGGCGTTCACCGAGCCGGTGCCGCATCCGTGGGAGGGTTTGGCCGGTCGTTACGCGCGCACAAACGGGCCGTTCCTCGTGGAAGACCTTGCCGGCCGCTTCGGCATCTCGGTGGACAGGGCGATGGGCGCGCTCACTGCGCTGGAAGCCGAGGGCCGCGTCGTGCGCGGCGAATTCCGGCCAAACGGCAGCGGCCGCGAATTCAGCGACGTCGACGTTTTGCGCCAGTTGCGTCGGCGTTCGCTGGCGGCACTGCGGCGCGAGGTCGAGCCGGTCGAGCAAGACGCATATGCGCGGTTCCTGTTGGGATGGCACAGCATTCCTGGCGACCGGCGTGGGCTCGACGGGTTGGTCGAGGCGCTGGGTCAGTTGCAGGGCGCGGCGCTGGTGGCCAGCTCGCTGGAGAGCGAGGTACTGCCCGCGCGGCTGCGTTCCTATCGGGCAGCTGACCTCGACGAGCTGTGCACAGCGGGCGAGTTGGTGTGGGTGGGGGCGGGCGCGTTGGGTGGCAACGACGGTCGTATTCGCCTGTGCTTCGCCGACCAACTACCCGTGTTGGTGCAGAGCTGGGAGACCATCGAGCCGCCGTCCGGGACGCTGCACGAGGTTCTGCGCGCTCACCTGTCCGACCACGGTGCCAGCTTTTGGGGTGGTCTGCGTTCTGCCGCCACCGACGTGACCGACACCGAGCTGCTGACGGCGCTGTGGGACCTGGTGTGGTCGGGGGAGGTCACCAACGACTCGTTGGCGCCGTTGCGCTCGCTGCTCAGTGCGAAGGGGTCGAAGGGCGGGCGCCCCGCTGGCCCGGTACGCGGCCGGCCGCGGCCTGGCCGCCTGACCCGCATCGGTCCGCCGCTGGGTGCCGGTCGCTGGAGCTTGGTTGCCCCGCTGCTGTTGCCCGCCCCGTCGCCCACCGAGGCCGCGCACACCAGCGCACTGCAACTGCTGGATCGCTACGGCGTGGTTACTCGCGAGGCCGTGTTGGCCGAGGGTGTACGGGGTGGCTACGCCAGCGTCTACGGCGTGCTGAAGGTGTTGGAGGAGCGCGGCCAAACGCGGCGTGGCTACTTCGTCACCGGGCTCGGCGCCGCTCAGTTCAGCCTGCCGGGGGCGGTGGATCGTTTGCGCAGCCTGCGCGAGGTGTCGGACCACGAGCTACATCCGGCCGATGCGCCGCCACCGGTGGTGCTGGCCGCGACCGACCCAGCCCAGCCCTACGGGGCAGCTCTGGCATGGCCGGAGTCACCTGGTAGGCCGGCGCGTTCCGCAGGCGCGTTGGTGGTGTCGCGTTCGGGTGTGCCGCTGGTGTGGTTCGATCGCCGATCGCACCACATCGTCACCTTCGGTGCCGCTACCAGCGACCTCGGCTGGGCCGATGCCCTGGCCAACCTGGTGAAGGATGGCCGCGCTCGCAGCGTGGAAGTCCGCAAAGTCAACGGCGAGCCGATCATGCCCGCGATGCCCGTCGCATCAGCACTCCAGACCGCCGGCTTCACCGAGGGCTACAAAGGCTGGTCAATCCGCGCCTAACGCCAGTCCGCCAAGGGCCGCCCTGGCATTGTACGCAAAGGCTGTCGGGCTGTGACTTGCGGCTGCGAGTTGCAGGTTGTGACACAGACGGCACAGCTGGTTGGCGCTACCGGCCTGCAGCGATGAAGGCGCGTACCGCTTCGCTTGAGCCGCAACGGAACTTGGCCTGTGTGAGTCGACCCGCCGGAAGCCCGCACCACGTGAACCAGCGGCCGGGTCGAGACATTGCGAACAGCTGGTACGTCACCTCGCCGGTGGCCGCGTCGTGGGCGACCAGGAAGCGCTCCTCGCCGCGTTCGGCGTGGCCACGCACGGTGCCGTACACGAAGCCGAACTGGTCCGGTTCGTCAATCGTCGACAGGATTTGGCAGCAGTAGCTCCACCAGACCCCAACGGCGCGAGCGCTGTAGCCGGCGGTCGAGCCGACAGCGAGAGTGGCCAAGGGAAGTGCGGACACAGTCCAGGGCATACGGAACTGTGTCCATTGCCGTAATGCCTCCTTGGCAAGCTCGAAGTCGGCGGTGCCATGCCCGACGACCTCGCTGTGCCGGTCGACGAACCACCAGCGCTCGCGGGCGACTCGTTGCAAGAGGCCCGCCGTGTAGGACAGCGGTGCATCGTGGTCGCGAGCGACGAGTGCCGCGAGAGCGGATTCGTCAGGCTGGTGCAATGTCAGCATTGCTGTGCTCCTGGTGTTGAGTGGCATGACGAGGTGCAGCGGTGAGTGCGCCCGGTAGTTCGGAGTACATCGAGCCGCGGCATCGGCGCGGTGAACATTGCGAAGCGTACGTCCAGCGGCGCTGTCGTGACTCCGACTGCTGAGACTGCCGTGCCCGATACCGTAAAACTCATGCGCTTTGAGGATCGCTCCGTTCGCGGGCAGGTGGCTCGCCTGCGACCGACGGCGCTGGAGGCGTTGCGGCAGTACCCGATTGAGGTCGCATCTCTCCGGCTGCTCAACCACGGGTTCAACACCACGTTTCGTGTGGACACCATCGATGGTCGACGATTCTCGCTGCGGATGAACGTCAACTCGCGCCGAACAGATGCGTTCATCGGCGCCGAGATGGCGTGGCTAGCGGCACTTTCGGCGGAGACCGATCTGTGGGTGCCGACGCCGCAGCTGTCACGTGACGGAGCCCTGCTGGTGCACGTCGAGAGTGCGGACTTGCAGCGGTCGCTGCCAGCGGCGTTGTTCGAGTGGTTGCCCGGCCCTGATCTTGGCGATGAGGCGACGCCCGCACAGATACGAGCTGTCGGTCGGGCGACAGCGGC
>JAYVVY010000302.1:0-1854 GCA_043786575.1 Ilumatobacteraceae bacterium | reverse complement strand
GTCGTTGATCACGGCCACCTCCACCGGTACGCCGCGCCGCGCCATGGTCACCGCGAGGTCCACGACGACCCGCTCGAGCCCGCCGATGTCAAGTCCCTTGGTGACCAGCAGCACGGGCCGCAGAAGGGCGGCGTCAGCGCTCGCCTCAGCCACGACTGCTGCTCAGTGGTTGGGGCCGGCTGGCAACGGCAGCGGATGCCAGATTGCGCGGCCGCGGGCGCCACTGGGGGAGGCAGAGCAACACCATCAGCGGCGGCCAGGCCAAGGACCGTTGCCGCACGAGGATGCCGAGGTTCCCGAAACGCGACAGGGCCAGACCGCACATGAGAGAGGCCAGCACGCAGAACGTCACGTACGGAACGCGCCTCATGGCCCTCGGGATTGAGAACAGTCGGCGCCAGCCGATGAGTGCAATGAACAGAATCGTGGTGGTTTCCACTGCGGGGATCAACGAAGTTATGCCCGTGGCCTCGAACAACAGCGGCCGGGTGAGCGTGCGAAAGGCGGCCACCGGGTAGTCGGCCGGGCTGGAGACTGTCATCGGGTCGAAGGACGACCCGCCACCGGTGGAACGCCGCGATGTCTCCTTGCTGATGATGTCGATGGCGGACGTGGTGGACGCTTGCTCGGTGGTGCTGGACGGGCTGAGGTAGCTGACGGTGACCTGCGCAACGAACACGAGGCCGACAACGGCGACGAGCGTGAGCACCAGTTGCAGTACCCGGCCGGCACCCGCACGGCTGGACCGACCGGCGACGACACCCACACCCATCGCGGCCACCAGCGCGCCTAACCAAATGAATGCAAAGTGCGGCCGAACCAAACCGGCACCCACCGCACCTCCGATCAGCGGCACCAGCGAGCGCGTGTGCCACCGCCCGCCCCACAACTGCGCCGCGCCATACGACATCAGCCCCAGGCACAGACACATCCAGGCCTCCTTGCCCAACGACGACGGCCAGAAGATCAGGCTGGGCGCAAGGAAGCACAGCAACGCGTAGCGGCGCTGCGCCAGGCCGGGCACCGCTAGGCAGGCAGCCTTGATGTAGAAAACCACGCCCCAGAACCCCATCAGCCCGAACCACAAGAATCCGGCCATCTTGCTGGAGCCGACGAACGTGTAGAGCAACCCGGTGAGCTGCTGGATGAACTGCGTGCCCTGCTGCACGGGAATGACGTCGATGATGCTGAGCGTGCCGTCGTGCACGCCGCCGGCCAGTATGCGGCCGGTGGAGTGATAGTTCTCGGCGTCGGCCGCGCCCCCATAGGCGCCGAACACGACGTAGTAGCGCATCAGCGTGCCGGCCAATTTCAGAATGAGGCCGACGAGGGCCAGGTTGGCCAGATGGCTGAACTCGCCACGAAAGGTGTGACGCAACATCGGCACCGACACCATCACCATGATGGGCGCGACAATCGCTGCGCCCCAGATGTCGTAGCTGAGTGTGGCCATTGCCCAACCGGTCAGCACCACATAGCCGACGCCGGCGACGACGACCAGAAACTGGAGATGTTCGCGGACCGCCCGCCGGATTGCTTGCACGGCCCGCACCGTGCTACTTCCGTCCCCGGAAACGGCTGAACAGCGACCTGCGTTCGGCCCGGTCGGCGTACTCGTAGTAGTACGAACGGCCAACCGCGGAATCCCCGATGGTGGCAAGAATGAAGTTGGCGTCGCTCAAGGAGCGCAGCACTTCCATCGATCGCTTCGCCGCGGCCGTGAGCGTGTGGTCGAGCCGGAGCACCACGAGCACCGTGTCGACGTGTGGCAACAGCTCCAGCACTTCGGCGGTGGCACCCACGGGCGACGTATCGATGACCACCGCGTCGGCGAACGACGCGACGTCGGTGAGC
>JAYVVY010000301.1:0-3838 GCA_043786575.1 Ilumatobacteraceae bacterium | reverse complement strand
TTCCACTCGTCCTCGCTCATGCCCACGAAGCTGGGCGCCTGCCCGCTCACACCGGCGTTGACGAAGCACGAGTCGATGCGGCCCATGAAAGCGACGGTTGTGGTCATCGAATCGATGACCGCTTGGTGATCTCCAACATCGCACACAAGATCCACTACCGGATTACCGATGGCGCGCAACCGTTCCGCAGCCGCGGCGTTCTTCGCCGGGTTGGTGCCCCAGATTGCTACCGACGCGCCGTGGCCCGCGAGCGCTTCTGCCATACCCAGGCCGATGCCGCTGTTGCCACCAGTGATGAGGGCGACGTGCCCGGTCAGATCGAACAATGCAGTCAATTCGGGTCCTTCAGCATGACGGGTCCTTCAGCATGACGGGTCCTTTCAGTGGGGATGGGCGTCGGCGCCCATCACCATTTCCATCAACGGGGTGAGGTTGGGACCGCGGCGAAGGTGATGGCCGCCGTCGGTGCTGATGCACTGGCCCGTTATCCAGCTGCTCTCCTCGCCCAGCAAAAAGCGGACGGAGTTGGCGATGTCATCGACGGTGCCCAGACGCGCGAGCGGCATTTGGTCGAGGTAGTCGGCCACGATGTCTGGGCTGCCCGTCAGCCCGACGGAGATGTCGGTGGGCACCAGGCTGGGGCGGACGGCATTGGCCCGAATGCCGACCGCGCCGAGCTCGTCGGCGGCCTGCTGCACCAGCATCTCGAGGCCAGCCTTGGAGACGCAGTAGGGCGTCATGTAGCGGTGCGTGCGCGGGGCGGCGATCGACGAGATCGCCACTATCGCTCCGCCCCCGGCACGAGCCATGTGGACCGCCGAATGCTTGATGGTGAGAAAAGCGCCAGTGAGGTTGGCCCCCATCACGTGATTCCAGTCGTCGAGGGTGGTGAGGTGCAGCGGAGCCGCCGAGCCAGTGCCGGCGTTGGCGACAACCATCGTAAAACGACCTGCCTCGTTTGCCAGCCCGCACGCTGCCTGGACCTGCAACTCGTCGGTGACGTCGCAGACGACCGTGCGCACACTGGCCCCTTCGGTGGCCAGCCCAGCTGCAGCAGCATCCAGCTTGTCGGCATTGCGACCAGCCAACACAACGGTTGCGCCATCGCGTGCGAGATGCGTGGCGCAGGCCAAACCAATCCCGCTTCCGCCGCCAGTGATCAATGCGGATTGCCCATCAAGACGTGTCATGGTCATTTCCTACCCGATCGCTCAAGCCGTCAACGTGGCGGAGGGACGTATCTCCTGCTGGTGCCGTCGGCTCTCCGCACGCATCGACACTCTGTCGATTCAGCCACAAGGAGCATCTCCCATGCCAACTACCAGGCGGCGCACCGGGGCGCACTGACCAGCACCGATCTGCTGTGGGGTCTGTGGTGTGCATCACATCTCGCTGATACCGCCGAGGGTCGCGAGCAGCGGTAACGTAATGTCGCCATGGCCCTGCAGCAGATACGGCAACCGTCCGACCTTCGCACACTGACCTACCCCGAGCTGGACGATCTCGCCGGCGAGATACGCGACTTCATCGTGCAGGCCGTGGCTGAGCACGCAGGCCACCTGGGCAGCAACCTCGGCGCTGTCGAGCTGACACTGGCGTTGCACCGTGTGTTCGAGTCACCCACCGACGCCATTTTGTGGGACACCGGCCACCAGGCATACGTCCACAAGATCGTGACCGGGCGCCAAGCACAATTCGAGCAGCTGCGCCAAGCCGGCGGCATGTCCGGCTACCCGAATCGTGAGGAAAGCCCTCACGACTACATCGAGAACAGCCATGCCAGCACGGTGCTGTCGTACGCCTACGGAATGGCGGTCGCCCGCGATGCCGGCACGGACCCGCACCGCCACATCGTTGCGGTCATCGGCGACGGCAGCATGACCGGCGGAATGGCATACGAGGCGCTGAACAATATTGGTCACAGCTCGCAGCGGGTCATCATCGTGCTCAACGACAACGGCCGCAGTTACGCACCCACCATCAGCAATCTCACTGCCGGTATTACGCCCCGCGAAGCGGCTATCGCAGACCACCCCAGCCTGCCGGAGCGCATCACGGGGCGGCTGTCGCACAGCCTCACCAACATTCGCCTCAACCCGGTCTACGTTCGCCGCCAACGCAAGCTGGAAAGCTTCCTGCGCGACCTTCCGTACGTCGGCCCGCAGGCAGAGAAGAGCGTCGAGGCGTTCAAGGCCGCTGTTCGCGAGTTCCTGCAGCCACCCTCGTTCTTCGAGGCCCTCGGTGTGCGGTACGTCGGCCCGGTCGACGGTCACGACATCGAGGCGCTGGAGCAGTCGCTGCGCAACGCAATTCAGTTGTCGGCTGAAGGCCCAATCGTTGTCCACGTGCTGACCCAGAAGGGCCGCGGCTACCCGCCTGCGGAAGACGACGACGAGAAGCATCTCCACGACGCGCCGGTTTTCGACCCAATGGTTGGCCCGCCACCCGCCGTGGTTACCGGCTACACCCAGTCCTTTGCCGAGGCCATCATCAAGGAAGCCGAAGCAGACACGCGAGTGGTGGCCATCACCGCCGCAATGCCCGGCCCCACCGGTCTGCTGCCCTTCCAGACCCGTTTCCCCGACCGGTTCTTTGACGTTGGCATCGCCGAACAACACGCGGTTACCGGTGCAGCAGGCATGGCGATGGGCGGGCTGCGCCCCATCGTGGCGATCTACTCGACCTTTCTCAACCGCGCGTGGGACCAAGTGGTCTACGACGTCGCGATGCACCGCCTGCCGGTGATCTTCTGCCTCGACCGCGCTGGCATCACCGGGCCCGACGGCGCCAGCCACCACGGCGTCTATGACATGGCGTTGCTGGCCAAGGTGCCGGGCATGCGAGTGCTGGCGCCATCCAGCGCGGAGGAACTGCAGCAAATGCTGCACGACGCCATCACCTTGGCCGACGATGGGCCAGTGGCTATCCGCTGGCCGCGTGGCGCTGCGGTGCATGTCAGCGAACACGAAGTGGGCTCCGGCTTGCTGGCGCGTCGGGTTCGTAAGGGCGACGGATCGCTGTGCATCTTGGCCGTCGGAAAGATGGTTGGCGACGCACAGAAGGCTGCAGCTGAACTGGCCGAGCACGGTGTCAATGCGACGGTGTGGGACGTTCGTTCGTGCGCCCCTCTCGACCCAGCGATGATTGCAGACGCAGCGGCACACCGTGCCGTGCTCACCATCGAGGACGGCATTCGTGATGGCGGAATCGGGATGACCATCGCCGACCAGGTGCACGCACTTTCGTGTGCAGTGCCGGTGCATGTGTTGGGCATTCCGGCGAAGTTCATCCCGCAGGGGTCCGCCGAGCGAATTCTTGCGCAGCTCGGGCTTGACGCCGACGGAATCGTCGCCGCCGCCAACAACCTGTTGGCCTAGCTCAACACGCCGACATCGTCCGCAGCGCCTGGCAGAGTTCCGGGCGGCGACCAGCGGCGAGCGCACCAATTCGGGTGGTCAAGTCACGACGCCAGTTGATGGTCTCTAGGTTGTCGAAGGTTGCTACACACTCAACGGGCAGACCTTCCTCGACTCCGAGCGGCAACTCCGTGGCGATCTCGCGAATCGTCCTCGTGACCGGAGCAACCACGATGGTTGCAAGCACCGGGATAACGGCCGACCGAGTGACCACGACAACCGGTCGACGCTTGTCCGGCCCCTCAGCCCACCAGATCTCGCCCTGCTGGGGAACTACCCCGAGACCGCTCACCAGGGCTCGGCCGCGATCATTCGCAGCGCGGCCTGATGCGCCAGATCAGCTTCGGCTTCAGTCTGGGGTTGAGCCTGGTAGGCAGCAATCATTCGCCGCTCGACTTCAGCCTGATGTGTGCGCTCGATGA
>JAYVVY010000300.1:0-3343 GCA_043786575.1 Ilumatobacteraceae bacterium | reverse complement strand
ACGTTCAGGCCACGTTCTCCGCCACGCTGGTGGACCAGTGGGTGCGGCTCGGAATGCGCCACGCCGTGATTGCCCCGGGTTCGCGCAGCACACCAATGGCGTTGGCGTTGGCCACCCGCACGGAGCTGTCGGTGCAAATCGTGCACGACGAGCGCAGCGCAGCGTTCATGGCATTGGGTGTCGGTCTCGCCAGCGGAGTGCCAGCGGCGTTGTTGTGCACCAGCGGTACCGCGGCCACCCACTTCCATGCAGCGGTGGTGGAGGCCGACCTGTCCGGGGTGCCGATGATGGTGCTGACGGCCGACCGCCCGCCAGAATTGCAGGGCATTGGTGCACCGCAGACGATCGACCAGACCGAGCTGTACGGCTGCGTGGTGCGTCGGTTCGTCGACCCGGGCGTTGCATCCGCAGAGGGCTTCGTCGGCTGGCGCGATCTGGCCACCGACTGGTGGATGAGCGCTGTCGGCGCGGACCCTGGCCCGGTACACGTCAATCTGCCTTTCCGCGAGCCGCTCGTTGGTGTTGCAGGTGAATTGCCGCAAGTAGTGGAAGTGCCGCTGGCCGAGACCGATGGTTGGTTCATGATGCGGCCCGATGTTGCCGAATTGGCCGCAATGCTCGACGTACCGCGAGGCGTAATCATCGCGGGCGCCGGAGTGGATGACGTCGGGGCCGTTGGGGCACTGGCGCAGGCGCTGCAGTGGCCGGTGTTCGCGGACCCGCGGTCGGGTTGCCGGCATCTGCCACAGGCCGTGACGTGCTTCGACTCGTTGGTTCGCGCGCCGGGTTTCGCGCTGGCGCATGTGCCCACAGCCGTGCTGCACCTCGGTGAGGCGCCTGCTTCGAAGGTGCTCGGTCAGTGGTTGCAGGCCAGCGGTGCGGTGCACGTTCAGGTGCATGCGCAACAACGAACAATCGACCCGCTGGGCATCGTCACCGAACGTGTCTACGGCCAACCCTCGACCGTGTGCAACGAGCTCGCGCCGCTGGTGACGGGTGCCCGTTTAGCAACGTGGTTGGCAGAGTGGACCCACGCGGATGCCTGCGCGCAGGCTGCCATTGACCGGGCGCTCACCGAGCCGTTGTCCGAGCCAGCCGTGGCCAGAGTGCTCAGCGGCATCGACGCACACCTCGTCGTGTCGTCGTCGATGCCTGTGCGCGATGTCGAGTGGTTCGGCCAGTCTGGTGTGCGGACGGCGGTCTACTCCAACCGCGGTGCCAACGGCATCGACGGAGTGATCGCCACGGGCATCGGTGTCGCCGTAGCGACCGGCTCGCCGACGATTGTGTACCTCGGCGACGTCGCGTTCTGCCACGACCAGTCGTCGCTCACAGCGTTAGCCGGTCGCGGGCTGCCACTGACAATCGTGGTCACCGACAACGACGGCGGCGGCATCTTCTCGTTCCTGCCCCAGGCCACCACGCTGCCCCCAGCACGCTTCGAGCAACTGTTCGGCACCCCCCACGGCACCGACCTGATCGCACTAGCCGCCGCCCACGGCCTGGGTGGCCTCACAGTGACCACGGCCGATGACCTGCGCGCTGCGGTAGCCAACTCGTCGATAACCGTCGTGCGAGTGGTGAGCGAGCGAGCCGAAAACGTCACGGTGCACGACCGGCTCAACGCAGCTGTAGCAGCCGCTCTGGAATAGCGATCCGCCTGGCGTTGGTGTCCCGAGCTAGGGGCGAATGATGGCGGAGAGCATGGCTTGTAGCTTGGCCTGGGTTTCGGCAAGCTCGCTGAGCGGTTCGCTGTCGGCGACGATGCCACCGCCGGCAACGAGGCGAGCGGAGAGTCGGTCGCCAGACAACTCCGCGCAACGAATGGCAACCGCCCACGTCCCGTCGCCCAGCGAGTTCACCCAGCCGACGGCGCCGCCGTAGTTGCCACGCACGAACCCCTCCGCCTGGGCAATGAGGGCCAACGCCTCAGCCTTCGGGAAGCCGCCGAGCGCCGGCGTGGGCGACAACGCTCGCACCAGCTCCACGACGTTCGGGCGTGGGTCGCTGAGGTGGCCCTCCAGCATCGTCGCCAGGTGCTGCACGTTGGCGACGCTGAGTACAGACGGCTCGGGTTCCCAGTCCAGATAACTGCACCACGGCAACAGCGTGTCATGGATCATGTCGATCACGACACGGTGCTCGATCTGGTTCTTCTCGCTCGCCAACAGTTCGGCGGCGGCGCGTTGGTCCGTCTCAGGGTCGCCGGTTCGGGGCGTGGTGCCGGCGAGAGGGCGTGACTGGACGGTGTTGCCGTCGACGCTGATCAGCAGCTCGGGGGAGGCACCGATGAAGCCGTCGACGGAGTAGCGATAGCTGCTGCCAAAGGTGGCTTTCAGCCGCAGCAGCACGGCGTGCACGTCGATCGGTTCAGGGCTGGTGACGGTGACTTCGCGGGCGATGACCGCCTTGGTCAGCCGTCCGTCGCGCACTGCATCGCGCGCGGTGACCACTGCGGCCAGGTACTGATCGACGTCGGTACGCGGCGCCACCGTGAATGTTTGTGCGCGGGGGTTTGGTCGTGACGGGACTGAAAGGTCTGGGTGCGCATCGTCGATAGTGGTCACCCAGTGCCGGCCATCGGCAGCTTTGCCAACGAGGACTTGTGGGATGACGAGCTGGCAGGGGAGCGAGGCCTCGAAGGGAACTACGCCGAGCGCGAGTGGATGGATACCGCCAACATCGTCGACATGTTCGATTGCAGCCAACGCGGCGGCGACATCGGCCAGCGGCACCCGCGCCGCGACCCCGCGACCGGCGAAGCCGACCCCGTCGCGTACAAAGAGATAACCGTCACCGCGGGCGACGTCGTTGAGGTCGAGTTCGCCGTCGTGAACTGCGGCCAGCGGGCGAGTGTGCGCTCGCATGTCAGTTGCGGGTGCCGACCATCAGCTGCGTGAGACCGCCCGAGAGCTGGTGGTGCTCGGCGTCGGCAAACCCTGCTTCGCGCAACAGCTCGACCAGCTTGGCGCGCGGCGGAAGGTAGGCCACGCTCTTGGGCAAGTAGCGGTACGCAGCACCATCGCTGAGCAGTGCCCCGATCTTCGGGACCACCTTGCCGAAGTAGATGTTGTTGCCCCAGCGCACAACTCTGTTGTGCGGCACGCCGACGTCAAGGAGGGCAATACGGCCGTCGGGGCGCACGACGCGATGCAACTCTGCGAAGAACGTGGGTAGGTCGAGCAGGTTGCGTAATGCGAACCCGCAGGTGGCTCCGTCGACGGTGCCGTCTGCCAGCGGCAGGCGCAGGATGTCGGCCTGCACCCGCGGGCTGGCGCTGCGGTCTGCGGCCAGCATGCCGAAGCTGATGTCGAACGCAATGGGTCGATGGCCAGCCGTACGT
>JAYVVY010000299.1:0-17973 GCA_043786575.1 Ilumatobacteraceae bacterium | reverse complement strand
GCAGTGCGGGTTCTGCATTCCCGGCATCGTGATGCGTGCGAAAGCGCAGATCGACAAGAAGGGCGCCGACCTGCAGCGCGACGACATGGCTCGCCACCTCGGCGCGCACCTGTGTCGCTGTACCGGATACGTGAAGGTGCTCGATGCAATCGAGGCCGTCGCCCAGGGCAGCGTGGTCGACCCGAGCCTGCCCGGCGGCATCGGCACCAGCGGCGCGAAGTACGAAGCCGCTGAGCTGTCGATGGGTGACCGCGGGTATGTCGACGACATCCGTCTGCCCGGCATGTTGCACGGTGCACTGCACCTCACCGAGCACGTGCGTGCCGACATCATCAGCATCGACACCTTGGCCGCGGCCGCGGCGCCCGGCGTCATCGCCGTGTTCACCGCCGCCGATGTGCCCGGCGCTCAGTACGTGGGCATCATCTACAAGGACTGGCCGGTGTTCATCGGCGAGGGCCAGCGAACTTCGTACGCCGGCGACGTCCTAGCGATCGTGGTGGCGGAGACCAAACAGCAGGCACGTTCGGCCGCGAAGTTGGTGCAGGTCGAGTACGACGTACTGCGACCCATCGTTGACCCAGTCGCGGCGATCGACGACCCAGAGATCGCGGTGTTCGGTACGAAGAACAATGTGTTGTCAATCAGTGCGTACGAGCGTGGCAACGTCGACGAGGCCTTGGCCAACAGCGCGCATGTGGTGCACGAGGTGTTCAACACGCAGCGCATCGAGCACGCCTTTCTGGAGCCGGAGAGCACGCTCGCTGTACCCGGTGAGGGCGGGCACCTTCACGTCTACTCGGGTGGCCAGGGCGTGTGGGACGACCGCGACCAGATCGCGGCCATGCTCGGTGTGGCGACCACGGAGGTGACCGTTGAACTTGTGTCCAACGGCGGGGCCTTCGGTGGCAAGGAAGACATGAGCAACCAGGGGCAGACGGCACTCGCTGCTCATCTGCTGCAACGCCCAGTGAAGTGCACGCTCTCGCGTGAGGAGAGCTTCCTGATCCATGCCAAGCGTCACCCAATTCGGTTGGAGTATTGGGCTGGCTGCGATGCCGATGGCCAGCTCACTGCGGTGCGCGTCCGCGGCATCGGTGACAGCGGTTCGTACGCGAGCGTTGGAATGAAGGTGCTCGAGCGAGCAGCCGGGCACGCCAGCGGCCCGTATCGGGTGCCCAACATCGACGTGCACTGCACGGCCGTGCGCACCAATAACCCGGTGTGTGGCGCGTTCCGTGGCTTCGGTGCCAACCAGGCGCAGTTTGCGATGGAAGGCGTGATGGATCGCCTCGCCGAGCTGGCTGGCATCAGCGGCTGGGAGATGCGCAAGCGCAACGTGATTCGCCCCGGCGACGTGTGGGGCCCCGGTCAGATAATGGATGACGGCGCCGGTGGCGCAGAGGAGTGCCTGGACCGCGCGAAGCCGCACATCGAGGCTGCGCTGGCCGCTGGCAAGGCCGTTGGCATGGGCCTTGGCTTGAAGAACTCGGGTCTCGGCAACGGCCTTCGCGAAGTGTGCGCGGCGGTGGTGCGCTTCCGCAGTGAAGACGGTCGAGTGGAAGTTCGTCACGGTTTTACCGAGATGGGGCAGGGTGTGCACACCGTGGCGATGCAGACCGCGGTCACCGAGCTTGGTCTCGACCCTGCTCGCATCGAGGTGATCGTCGACACCACTCGTCAGCTCGGCTTTGGCCAAACCACCGGCAGTCGCGGCACGTTGATGGTGGCCGCCAGCGTGCAGAATGCCTGCCTCGTAGCGCTCGCCGCCGACTGTGAACCCGACGTGGACCACTACGCGGAGCACGTTGTCGACTGGACTCAGAAACTGGGCGACCCGGCCAACCCCAACCCCACCATCCACGCCGCCTTCGGGTTCGCGGCGCAGATCGTCATTGCCGACCGAGAGACGGGTGCGATCGAGAAGGTCGTGGCAATTCACGATGTCGGCAAGGCCGTCAACCCGCGCCTGTGCGAAGGCCAAATCGAAGGCTCGGTCCACATGGGTCTGGGTTACGCGCTGACGGAAGACTTTCCCAGCGACGAGCGCGGGTTCCCTACCAACATGACATTGCGCAGCCTGGGTATTCTGAGACCCAAAGACGTGCCGCCGATCGAGGTTGAGCTAGTGGAGGTGCCACAGCCGAAGTCGGCCTACGGCATCAAAGGCGTCGGTGAGATTGGTCTCGTCCCCACCAGCGGCGCTGTCGCCGCGGCGCTCCACATGGTCGACGGTGTGTGGCGCCACACGCTGCCAATGCGCGTCGGCTCGGCAGCCGAAGAATGACGGCTGATCAATGAGCGCCATCACCTCGGGCATGGTGTGTAGTCATCACCACCTCTATTCGACGCTCGCCCGCGGCATGCCGGCACCGCCTCAGCAGCCGACGAAGTTCATCGAGATTCTTGAGCAGGTGTGGTGGCGCCTCGATGTCGCGCTGGATGACGAGATGATCCGATGGTCGGCGATGCTTGGAGCGGTCGAGGCGTTACAGAGCGGCACCACTGCGATCGTCGACCACCACGAGTCGCCATCGGCGATCGAGGGCAGCCTGTCGATCATCGCCGACGCGTGTGCGGCCGTGGGCGTGCGCACCAACCTTGCCTACGGCGTCACTGACCGGCACGGCGCAGACGGTGCGCGTCGCGGCCTCGCGGAGAACGAGCGGTTCCTTCGTGCCGGCGGTCGCGGGATGGTGGGCGTACACGCGGCGTTCACCTGTACTGACGGCACGCTCGCCGCCGCGGCAACATTGGCCGCGGACGTTGGCGTCGGTGTGCACATTCACGTCGCCGAAGGCCCCGATGATGCGGACGCGGGTCAGCGCCTACAGGCTCTTGCCCGCGACGACTGGCACCTCGTGCACTGCGTCTACCTGGACCGCGAGCTGCCGGGCACCATTGCCCACAACCCACGCAGCAACATGAACAACTCGGTGGGCTACGCGAGGCCCGCCGCGCGCCCGAATCGCATCGTGCTGGGCACTGACGGCATCGGAGCCGACATGCCGGAAGAAGCCCGACTCGCCTACGCGCGGCTGCGTGAGGACGACGTGCTCGCCTCGCCCGACACCGTGTGGCAGTGGTTGGAGAATGGTTACGACCTGTTCCCCGAAGCGCGCCACGATCGCATCACGTGGAACTACGATCACGCCGACAGCCCCTGGCACGTTGCGTTCACGCCAGGTGTGCGAGCGCTGGACGTCGTGAGCGCCGACGATGAGCTGCTGTTGCGCAACGGCATGCCCACTCGTGTTGATGCGCATGAGGTGCGTGCCAAGGCCGCCGAGCAGGCGCAACGACTGTTCGCATTGCTGTAACCCTTTACAAAACGTCAACGCACTAACGTGGCCGTCATGAGCACGCCGATGGCTGTCTACCTGCAAGATGCGCATCCGATTCGCGAAGGCATGGCCATTGCGCAGTATGCGGAGGCGAAGGGTTTCCACGCAGTGTGGCAGGCCGAGAGTCGGCTGGTCCGCGAGGCCACCGTGCCGATGGCCGCGTTTGCGAGTGTGACTGACCACATCAAAGTTGGCTCGGGCGTGGTCGATTGCTGGAGCCGTAACCCGGCCCGGTTGGCAGCCACGTTCAGCACGCTCGACGACCTTGCACCGGGCCGCGTCATACTTGGTATCGGTGCGTGGTGGGACCCGCTGGCAGCCAAGGTGGGCATTGAACGCCTCCGCCCGCTGACAGTCATGCGCGAGATCGTCACGGTCGTGCGCGCGTTGCTGCACAACGAGACGGTTACCTTCGACGGTGCGTACGTGCACCTCGACGGCGTGGAGTTGGACTACGTGTACCAAGAGCGTCGTGCGAAGGATGTGCCCATTTACATCGGTGCCACCGGCATGCAGATGATGGAGCTCACCGGCGAGATTGCCGACGGTGCGGTGCTGAACTACCTCGTCTCGCCGGACTACAACGAGCGGGCAATGGAGGCCTTGGCAACCGGCGCCGCCAAGGCCGGCCGCAGCATCGACGACATCGATCGGCCGCAGCTGGTGGTGTGCAGCGTGCACGAGGACCGTGAGACTGCGCTGGACATGGCGCGCATGATGGTGACGCAGTATCTCGGCCAGCAACCGCACATCATGAAAGCGTCCGGCGTGCCGCAAAGCCTGCTGGACAAGGTTGGCGAGGTGCTCACCTGGCCCGCCACGCACGAGCAGGTGGAAGCGGCCAGCAAGCTGGTGCCCGATGAGATTGTGCAAATGCTCACCGCCAGTGGCACACCCGCGGAGGCGAAGGCGAAGGTGCAGGAGTACATCGACCACGGCTGCACCTGCCCGATTTTGTACCCGCTGGGCGATGTGCACGCAATGATCGACGCCTTCGCCGAATGATGGTGTGACGGGCGACATACCTAGGTCGCAGAGCGCGAATCTGTGTCGGATATACGTCGTTCGGCGGATGTGGCGGGCGTGGCCAACGGCGCATGCTGCAGGTGTCGGAAATCACCACGAAGGACTCCTGCCATGTTCACCAGCTTCACCCTCAACTCAGAGATCGCCCGGCAGCGCCAGTCAGTGTTGATGGCTCGCTCCGATCGCTATCGCCAGTCCCGCCGGTCGTCGAAGGTCGTCTCCGAGACCTGCGGCATCGTGGTTGAGATGCCGAGGCCACGGGCCCGCACCGTCGCCAGCGAAGCACTCGTTGCCTGAACCTGGATACGTCGCGTCGGGCTCGGCGGGTGGAAACCCGCCGGGCCCACGCGCGTTCGGCAGTAACGTACACATCATGCTGCGAGGGCGAACCGGCCTGTCGCCGGTCATGATTGGCCGCCACTCGGCGCTGAGCCGGCTGGTGGGCCTGGTCGAAGCGGCCGAGGTGCGTAGTGGCGATGGTCCCGAAATCGCGTTGGTCTCCGGTGAGGCTGGAATCGGTAAATCGCGCCTACTGCGCGAGTTCATCGATGCACTTCCGGCTGATGTCACCGTGCTCACGGCACAGGCCAGGCCGGGCTCGATGGGGCGCTCGCTGGACGTCATCGGCCAGCTGGGGCCTGCCGGCGACAACTCTGCGACCACGGCTCGATCGGTTCTTGATGCCGCAGTGGCCAGCGGTCGCACCCTGCTGGTCGTAGAAGACCTGCACTGGGCCGACGCCGACAGTGTGCACTTCCTCGAGCAGGTCTGCATGCAGCCGTGGCCGCAGCTGGTCATCGTGGGCACCTATCGGGGCAACGATCTCTCCCGAAAGGCCCCAGGCGGCGAACTGGTGTTACGCCTTGAGCGACAGCACAACGTCGAGCAGATCCGGCTCGAGCGGCTGGATCGCGCAGAGGTTGCCGGGCTACTGGCCGCAATCGGCAGTGCACCGCCGTCGTCTGGCGCCGTCGAAGCCGTGTATCGGCGCAGCGGGGGCATCCCATTCGTTGTCGAAGAACTGGTTCGCTGTTGCGGCCCCGACGCGTGCATCGACGACTTGAAGACAGCCCAGCTGCCGTGGTCGCTGGATGAAGCGGTCCGCCAGCAGTTGGGCGGTTTGCCGCCGGACGAGCGTCGGGTGATTGATGCGCTCGCGGTGTTCGGCGACCCAGCACCGTTCGAGATCCTGCTGGACGTCAGCGAACTCAACGATGGGCACCTGCTGCCCGCGCTGCGCAGCCTCGCCACCCAGGGCATTGTCGTCGAGCCGGAGGACGACACGTTCTGGTTCGGGCACGCACTCGTTGCCGATGCGGTGCAACAGCAGTTGTTGGGTCGTGAACGACGTCGGCTACACGAGCGTTCCTTCGCCGCGCTGCGAGCGCAGGCCGAGCCGGATCACGCTGCGCTCGCACGTCACGCGCTGGGCGCCGGGCAGTTCGAGTTGATTCCCGCGATCGCCCGCGAAGGCGCGCGCCGTTACCTCGACCGCGGCGCATCGTTTCAAGCGCTGCGACTTGCCAGTGAGGCCCTTGCCGAGGCGCCCAACGACCCGGAGTTGTTGGCGGTCGCCACCGATGCTGCATGGCGGCTGGAGTTCGGTCGCGAGGCCTTGGCGTACGCCCAGCAGTGGAACTCCCACGCCGTCACCGACCTCGAGCGAGTGGAGTCGCTGCGGTTTATTGCGCGGCTGCACCACGAGTTGCTGGACGCCGAGCAGCGCGACCGCACTGTGGCGGTGCTGGAGTCGTTGGCCGATTCGCTGCCGCATGGCCTTGCGCGCGGCCGCTGCGTTGGTGCCGTTGCGCAGCTGAACATGCTCGCGGGCCGCAGCGCGGCAGCGGTGGAGTGGGCTGATCGCGCCCTAGCCGACGCGCGGCTCGGGGGCGACCAGTGGCTGGAAGCGCAGGCGTCGGTGGAGCGAGCGTCGGCGCTCGAGCATCTCGCGCCGCGCGGGGAGAGCGAGCTTGCACTCCTAGAAGCGAGGGACCTCGCCCGACAATTGGGTGACAGCGTTTTGGAGTGCCGCGCGCTCAACAATTTCTTGGGTGTGGTGACGCCGCACGGTGCGATGGGTGCGTGGGCTCGCGCCGAGCTGCGCGAGGCGTCGGCCCGCTGCGGGCTGGACAAGCTGGGTGCCGGGATGCTTGCGATGTGGGAGGCCGAAGCTGCCATGGCGGGGGGCGACATGCGCGCCATGCGCACGGCAGTCGCTGAAGCCGGCCAACACTGGAGTGCAGACAGCGGCGAGTACTGCCATCAACGGTCGCATCTTGCCAACTTGCGCATCGAGGAAGGCCTGGTTGCCGACGCACTGGCCGCCGTCAAGGAGATGGAGGGTGCCCTCACCCATCGCGGTGGCCTCGAGGCCAACGAATTGCGCGTGCATCTCGTGGCTGCCGCGCTGGAGGGTCGCCGTTCGGAGGCCGAGCGTGTGTTCAACGCCATCGTGGGCTCGCCGCCGGTGGCGGACCAGTCGCACTCGCTGTGGTTCATGTTGGAAACGGTGCATGCCGCGTTGCAGGCGGGGGTACCGGCCGCCCGGGTGCGTGCCGAGTTCGTGGATGGTTGGGCGAAATCGCACACCTCACACGAGTTCCTTCGCCGACACGCGGAGGGAATGTTGCTGCTCGTGGAAGGCGATCATGCCGGTGCAGCGGCCGCGCTGGGTGCGGTACTGCACGAACCCGACCCAATGCTCTACGTGCCGAGCATTGGCTCGCTGCGCACAATGCAGGCAAGCGCAATGCTGGCGGCTGGTGATCGGGCCGGCGCCCTCACTGTTGCCCGCCTGGCGGTGGCAGACCTGAAGGGCTGGCCGGGCTGGCGTCGCGACCGGGCGGAAGCGCTGGTGCGTCGTCTGGAAGGTAGCGGTGCCCGCGCCGATGGTGAGTTGACAGCACGGGAACGTGAGGTTGCCGCGCTGATCGCCGAGGGTCTCACCAACAGCCAACTCGCTGAGCGGCTGTTCATCTCGCCCAAGACAGCGGCCGTGCACGTCTCCAACATCCTGATGAAGTTGGGCCTTTCCAGTCGTGCGGAAGTGGCCGCGTGGGCAGTGCGCCACGGCGTTGTCCTACAGCCAGGCTGACAGCGAACCGGCAGTACCGTTACAGCCAGTCCCGACTCTTGAAGATTCGGTACAGCACGAAGCTCATCACAACCATGCTGCCCAGCGCGAAGGGATAACCCCAGAACCAGCCGAGCTCGGGCATGTGCTGAAAGTTCATCCCGTAGATACCAGCGATCAGCGTGGCGCCAAAGACGATCGAGCCCCAGGCGGTGAGTTTCTTCATGACGAGGTTCATCTGGTTGCTCATCACCGCCAGGTGGGCGTCGACGGCGTTGCCCACCAGCTCGCGCAGTTCATCCACGATGTCGACAGCGCGCAGCAACTTGTCGAACGTGTCGCGCAGCACGATGAGCGCCTCACCCTCGACCCATTCCACTTCCTTGCGCAGCAGCGCCGACAACACCTCGCGCAACGGGATCACGGCCCGGCGAAGCTCCAGTAGCTGCCGGCGGACACCGAAGAGGTCTTGTTGTACCGCTCGTTCCGCCTGGGGCTGGTCGCTGAAGATGCGGTCCTCGATGGCCTCCAGCTGGTCCTCGAGGACGTCGAGTGAATCGAAGTACCCGTCGACCAGTTCTTCGATCACCATTGCCAGCATCATCCCGGCGTGCACATCTGGTGCCAGTCGTTGGATGCGGCCAAGAGCGACCGCAGAGTCCCACTCGCGACCACTTTCGTCGTGCAGCCGAACGGTGACGAACCATTTGTCGCCCACGTACATGTCGACCTCGCCAAGCGCACCGCTGAACGCAACGACGTACGCGTGGTCTGTGAAACGTTGCATCGTGGGCCGTGCGGAGCGACGACGGGCTTCGTCGAACGTGCGGTCACCAAGCCCGAACTGTTGGTCGAGCGACTCCAATTCGTCGGTCGTGGGATCGACAACGTCCCACCAGCAGGTGTCGCCGAACTCGTGCTGGATGATCATCACCGGCGATAGTACGGCCCTTCTCGTCGCAGCGGTGGCAATCGCACTACGCTGGCGCCACTATGGGTCAGCAGATCGGTGTCATTGAAAAGGCAAGCTCGAATCCTGGGATGGTTCGCTTCGAAGCGAATCGCAACCTGACGGGTATGGGCCACGAGGTGTTCCACACCGCCGCCGACGCCATCGGCCCCCGCCCGGCCGCTGCGCTGGCACGCAACCTGCTGTCCACCGGCCAAGTGGCCACGGTGCACGTCTACGGCAACATGATCACGCTTGATCTGACGAAGGGTGCCAGCAGCGCCGGGCTCGGCGATGTCATTCGCGATCTGTACCAGTACTGGAAGCCGGGCATGGAAATGCCGGTGTTCGAGGACGTTGCTCCGCAAGCAGGTGTCGCTCCTGCCGTTGCCGCCGCCGATGGTGTCAGCGGGCCCGAGGCTGCATACCTGTCGATGGTGCCGCCCACGTTGGTCGATCGCAGCCGCGCTGCGCTTGCCAAGTGGAAGGCCAGCCACTGAGACTCCGGTCGCTGAGAATCTGGCCCGCTGCGTTACGCAACGGGCAACGCTCGGCCGTACGGTGACGTCGGTGACCACAGCCGTCCTCACGCTGAACGAAGCAGCCGAACTGCTGGGCGTGCACTACATGACGGCGTATCGCTATGTGCGCCTTGGTCTGCTGCCGGCCGTGAAAGTCGGCGGCACGTGGCAGGTCGCTCAGGCGGATCTGGAGGCGTTTCGCGCCGAGTCGGTGCCGGCCGTTGCCGCGGATGGTGTCGCCCCTGTCGCCGGCGGCCGTCGTCGTGCGCCGTGGGCAGCTCGGCTGGAGTCTCGCCTCATTGCTGGCGACACTCGCGGTTCGTGGGGCGTGATCGAAGCTGCGATGGCCGCTGGCACCGAACTTGATGAGATCTACCTCGACGTGATCAGCCCGGCGATGCAGTCGATCGGAGCGCGGTGGGCTGCCGGTGAACTGGACGTGTCGGTCGAGCATCGGGCAACCGGAATCGCATTTCGGTTGATCGGTCGCCTCGGCCCGCGCTTTGCGCGTCGTGGTCGAACTCGAGGCACCGTGCTGCTGGGGTCGCCCGAAGGTGAGCGGCATTCGCTGCCGATTGCGCTGCTCGCGGATCTGCTGCGTGGCGAGGGCTGGGAAGTCTCCGACATGGGTGCCGACATGCCGCTGGACTCGTTCGTGAAAGCTGCCCAACGGACGACGGATCTGGTGGCCGTTGGGGTTTCCGTCACCTCTGTCAGCTGCCTCGACGCGGCGTCGGCGTTGCTGGCCGCCCTGCGCGAGCAGGTGTCTGGCGACGTCTATCTCGCAGTTGGTGGGCTGGCGGTACACGACGGTGACCACGCGGTGGCGTTGGGGGCCGATGGCTGGGCGCGGTCTGCGCGCGACTTCGCCGAGCAGCTGACCGCCCGTGCCGCAAGCTAGGAATCGGGCCTAGCAAAGCGTACGTGTGTTCGATAAGGTGATCGGATGCCTCGTGGGTCCACCAACCTCGCCGAACTTGCTGGCAGCGGGTTGCTGTCGGGGGCCGCGGCGCAGCAGCGCACTATTGTCGTGCTGCCTGCCTTCGAGGAGCTGTTGCCGCAGGCAGTGATGCAGCGCGGCAGCGTGGTGGAGTGCGCTGGTTCTGCAGCGGTGTCGCTGGCGCTCGCGCTGGCGGCCGGCCCGTCGCTCGCGGGTGCGTGGGTCGGGGTTGCCGGCCTGCCGCACGTGGGGGTTGCAGCGGCGGTCGAGCTGGGGGTGGCACCCGAGCGATTGGTGATGGTGGCCGAGCCTGCACAGCGGTTTGACGATGGGCAGTGGGCCGAGGTGTTGGCGGCAATGATCGACGGGTTCGATGTACTGCTGCTCGGCCCGGGCGCGCATGCGGTGAAGGCCGTCACCGCTCGACGGCTGGTTGCACGGTTGCAATCGCGCGGCGCAGTGCTGCTGTCGGTCTTGTCGTCGGGTGTCGGGTCGTCGGGTGTCGTGTCGTCGGGTGGCGTGTCGGGCGTGTTCGGGGCCGACTTGCGGTTCGAGGCAACGGCTGCTGTCTGGCAGGGGCTGGGCGATGGTCACGGTGTGGCTCGTGGTCGCCGCGCCAGCGTGCAGCTCAGTGGCCGTCGGGTGCCTCGCCCGCGGCGTGCAGAGATGTGGCTGCCCACTGCCGATGGGGCGGTGGAAGCCGTCGTCTCCATTGCGGTCCCCTCCACCGTTACCGACACCGCGCCCGCGCTGCGGCGCACGGGGTAGGCCGCAGTGCCGCGCCTGGGGGTGCTGTGGTGCCCGCACTGGCCAGTTGTTGCCGCTGGCTCATCAACCGCTGAATCCACCAGCGAAGCCGTGGTGGTACTGCACGCCAATCGGGTGGTTGCGCACTCGCTGGCTGCTGGTGCGGAGGGCGTTGCAGTCGGCCAGCGTCGTCGCGATGCGCAGGCGCGTTGCCCTTCGGTCCGCATCGAGCAGCACGATCCCACCCGTGATGCGCGCGCATTCGAGCCGGTGGCGCGCGCCGTCGGTGCAATGGTGCCGCGCATCGAGATCACCGAGCCCGGCACGCTCACGTTTGTCTCGCGCGGGCCGTCGCGCTACTTCGGCGGCGATGTTGCTATGGCCGCCTCGGTCGCTGCCACGGCAACCGAGGCCGCTCAGTTGTCGTTGGCCGCAGTTGGTGCGTTTGGTATCGGTGTGGCCGATGGGCGGTTTGCCGCTGGCATCGCGGCGCGTCGATCGGCGCGCTGTGGCGAGCCGGTGGTTATCGATGCGGGGCCGCAGGCGACGGCTGCGTTTCTGGCCCCGTTGCCGGTGCGGCTGCTGTCGGTGGTGGCGGGTGTCTCGCCCGAGTTCGTGCACCTGCTCAACCGGCTGGGGGTGCATCACCTTGGTCCGCTGGCAGCGCTTCCCGAGGCAGACGTGGTGGCCCGGTTCGGTCCGCTTGGTCGCTTCGCTCATCGGCTCGCAGGTGGCGGCGACGATCGGCTGCCGGGCACTCACGACCCGCCCGCCGGCCTACAGATGCAGCGCGTGTTCGAGCAGCCGGTGTTCCACTCCGATGCGTTGGTGTTCGTGGCGCGTCAGCTGGCGGAGGAACTGGTCGGCATGTTGGCGGCCGATGGTCGGGTGTGCACGCGTCTCGTGGTCACCGCCGAAACCGAGCATGGCGAGCAGAGCGAACGCCTCTGGTATCGCAGCAGCGGGCTCAGCGCAGCGGCGATGGTCGAGCGCGTGCGCTGGCAGCTGGATGCGTGGGCGCAGCACGGTGCCATCACCGCCGGTGTCGCGCTGCTGCGGCTGGACCCGGCGGAGGTGCGCAGCGACGATGGTGTGCAGCTGGGTCTGTGGGGTGGTCGCACGCAGGCCGACGAGTGGGCGGTACGCGCGGTGGCGCGCCTGGTGGCGGTTGCCGGCGAGCAGCAGGTGCTGGTGCCTGCGGCGCAAGGTGGGCGCCAGCCCCACGATGCGTACACCTGGACGCCGGCGGTCACCGCCGACCTCTTGGAGCCAGCCGAGCGTCTTGCCGTGGCGAACCATCCGTGGCCGGGCCGGCTGCCGGCACCGTCGCCAGCAGTGGTGCACCAGCCGCCGCGGTCCGTCGCCGTGCTGGACATCACTGGCGCAGCGGTGAAGGTCACCGGCAGAGGTGCCGTCAGTGCTCCACCTCACGCCGTGCAGCTGGGCGGTTCGCTCGACACCATCCAGTCGTGGGCCGGTCCATGGCCGATAGAGGAACGCTGGTGGGACGCCGCCCGCCACCGCCGCCTCGCCCGCTTCCAAGTCCTCACCCAGTCAGGTGCACTGCTGTTGCTGACCATAGAACGCGGCCAATGGTGGCTAGCCGCTGAATACTCCTAGCGACGACGGAGGGCGTTGACGACGGCGGTGACGGCGGGGGACTGGCTCATACTGCGACGGTGTAGCGCGGTGATTTCACGTGTGGGAACCGGATTGTGGACGGCGACCGCCACCGCACCGTCTGGTAGCTCGGCACGCCCGAGGCGGGGTACGAGCGCGATGCCGAGGCCGGCGGCGACGAGTGCGATGTGGGTCTCGAACTCGACGGACTGATGGGCGATGCGTGGCGGGTGCGGCATGCCGTCATGCATCCGCTGCAGCCACTCGCGACAGATCGTTCCTTCCGGTGTGGCGATCCATGCCTCGTCGATGAGGTCCTTGGGCGACACCCGAGTACGGCTCGCAAGGCGGTGGCCGACGGGCACCAGCACATCGGCCACGTCGTATGCCAGCACGACAGCGTGCACATGCTCGGGGATCGCCAGTGGCGTGGCGCCCCAGCTGTGCACCAGACCAACTTCGCAATGGCCGGCGGCGACCAGATCGATCGTTTCCCACGGCTCGTGCTCGGTGAGGCTGACTTGCAGGTCGGGGTACGTCGCGAGCAGAGCGGGTAATGCGGGGGCAACCAGCCCGCGCATCGCCGTCGAGAAGGCGGCAAGACGCAGCGGGCCCGCCACTGTGTTGGCGCTGCGGTGAAGGCTGGCCTCGATCTCCTCCAGGTCGGTCAGCAACCGTGCGCCCTGGTCGACCAGGTGGCGGCCCTGCTCGGTCAGCATCACGCCGCGGCCCACACGTTCCAGCAAGGCGACGCCGGCCTGACGCTCCAGACGCTTCACCTGCTGCGAGACGGCGCTGGGCGTGAAACCCAACGCGGTGGCGGCCGCCACCACCGAGCCGTGCGTATCGACAGCGCGGAGCGAGACCAGTCCCTCGAGATCAATCATGTAGCAACGCTACATGAAGAGGCGTACAACCATTCGCTGGTCCTTCATGAAGAGACGTGCGACTCTGTAGGTATGAACCGCCGAGACTCTCTCCTTGCCGCGCTGGTTGCCACCATCTGGGGCTTCAACTTCGTGGTCATCAGCTGGGGCATGCACGGCGTGCCGCCGTTGCTCTTTGCGGCCATCCGGTTCACGCTCGTGGTTCTACCGGCAGTGTTTTTCCTGCCCCGGCCCAACGCGCCGTGGCGAACGGTTGCCACGATCGGCTTGTTCATGTCGCTCGGCCAGTTCGCACTGTTGTACTCCGCAATGCACGCCGGCATGCCACCCGGCCTGGCTGCGCTGGTCTTGCAGTCGCAGGTGATCTTCACCATCGTGATCGCTACGGTGCGCTTACGTGAGTTGCCCTCGCGGCGGCAGGTGGTTGGCGTTGCGGTTGGCGCCATCGGCTTGGTCGTCGTCGCCGTTGGTCGCGGCGGGCACGTCCCTGCGATTGCGCTGCTGCTCTGCCTGATGGGTGGGCTCTCGTGGGGTATCGGCAACGTCGTGTCGCGGTCATCGGGTATCCAAGGTGGACTGTCGCTGACGGTGTGGTCTGCCTTGGTCGTCCCGATTCCGCTCTTCCTCTTGTCGCTCGTGTTGGACGGCCCGCACGCTGTGGGCACCGCGCTGGCCGACTTCTCGTGGAAGGCGGCAGTGTCCAGCCTGTACACCGCGGGCCTGGCCTCGATCGTCGGCTACGCGGTCTTCAACACCCTGCTGTCGCGCTACGCCGCGGCCTCGGTGGTGCCGTGGGTGTTGCTCGCGCCGGTCGTCGCCATGGCATCCGCCTGGCTGCTGCTGGACCAGCAGCCGAACGCAGCCGAGATCTGTGGCGGTCTCCTGCTACTCGCCGGCGTCATGGTCGCCCTTCGCCCACAACGAGTACCGACCCCAGAATCCGACCTGCAGCGAGACCCTGTCGAAGTGATTGCGTTACTTGGCGCGCCGCTCGAAAAGGTTCACCTGCACGGATAGCCAGGCGAACCTACGCGGAGATCAACTCGCGGTCGGTCTCGGTCTCGTCGTCGTGGCCCGAGGCCACCAGCACCGGCTCGTCGATCAGCGGTTCGTCAACGATTGGTGCATCGACCGCACGCAGCAGGTCGTTGCTCAGCCGGAACCCGACGCCACGAACGGTGTGAATGAATCGAAGCTCCGGCGCCCGCTGTTGCAGCTTGCGGCGCAGGTTGCTGAGGTGCACGTCGACGACGTGCGTGTCGCCCACCCAGTTCGGACCCCACACTTCTTCCAACAGCTCTGAACGTGAGCACACCTCAGCGGGGCGACGGCACAGCTGTTCGAACAATGCGAACTCAATGCGAGTGACTGGAACGTCAAGCGCATGAACCCGGATTTCCTTGCGACCCACGTCCACCGTGAGCGCACCAAGTGTGATCACCGAAGCTTGTAGTGGGTCCCAGCGTGCATGCAGTTGGCGCGGCCGGCGCAGCAGCGCCTGGCAACGTGCAGCCAACTCGTCAGGGTTCAGTGTGGCGGCGACGACGTCGTCGGCGCCGGCTCGAAGAGCACGGATGCGTGCGGTGTCGGCATCAGGGGGAGCAATGCCGACGATGTACGCATCCGTGAGGGCTCGCATGGTGTCGAACAGGTAGCCACCCTCGGGGCTGGGCAAGTCGAGATCCACCATGACGACATCGGGGGAGAAGGACCGAGCCAACGTCAACGCTGCCTCCTCCTCCGTGGTTGCGCTCACCGAGTAGCCGCGCGCACGCAACGCCGATGAGGCGACTCGCCGCAGCAGAGGATCTGCCACTGCGAGGAGCACTCGTGGTGCAAGTTGTGCGTCGGGTTCCATGATGATGAGTTCTTCCCGCCTCAGTCGTGGCTGTCGTTGGTGACGTTCTGTGGTGGCGTTGGTTGCTGGCATTCGTTGCCCCCGCAGCCGTTCGGATTGACTATCGGCGCGTTTCTTCGCTTCCTGAAGTGGCGATTTTGACGAAGTCGTGCAGCACCGAACACGGATCGACCGCCTACCGTGGTCATGTGTTAGATCTCAGTCAGCAGATTCGTTCCGCCGTGCTTGCCCGCCGCCCGGTCGATGCCCGTGAGCGCGACTCGGTAGCGTCGTTCATTCGCCTCTTCGACGCGCTGGATCAGCCGTTCTCGGAGACGGCCAACAAGGTGCACGTCACCGCCTCCGCGATCGTGGTCACTGACGACCGTCGACGGGTGCTGCTGCACCTCCACAAGAAGATGAACGTGTGGTTGCAGCCCGGTGGCCATATCGAGCCTGGCGAACTGCCGTGGGCCGGCGCACTGCGTGAAGCGGTGGAGGAGACCGGCCTGCCCGCGCAGCTGGTTGGTCCCGTGGGTGAGAACGGTCCCCAGCTGCTGCACGTCGATGTCCACGCGGGGCCAAAGGGGCATACGCACCTCGACCTGCGTTACCTGATCGAATCGCCGATGGTCCCGCCCACACCTCCGCCAGGTGAGAGCCAGGACGTGAAGTGGTTCCTGTGGCACAACGCGGTCGACACGTCCGAAGCTGGCTTGGAGGGAATTCTGCGCGCCGTGCAGCCGGGCGACGCGCGTATCCGTGTCGCCCGCCATACGGATGCGGTCGATTGCGCGACGGTCTTCCTGCGGTCGCGCGCATTCGCGCTGCCGACGGTGCCGCTGGTGCACCCCGACCGCGAGGTGCGTCGGTGGATGGCCGACGAGGTTGTCGGCCGTGCCGACATGTGGGTTGCCGAGGTGGACGGCACGATCGTTGCGCTGATGGTGCTGGACACTGCCGGTCGCGGTGCGGGCTGGATTGAGCACCTGTACCTCGACCCCGCCTGGATGGGTCGCGGTCTGGGCGACAAGCTGGTGCAACTGGCGAAGGAACGATCGTCGGAAGGTCTGCAGTTGTGGACGTTCCAGGTCAACGAGCCGGCCCGTCGTTTCTACGAGCGCCACGGCTTTGTTGCCGAGGAACTGACTGATGGCGCCGGCAACGAAGAACGCGCCCCCGACGTCCGCTACGTCTGGCGCCCATGAGCCCGGGCCAGTTCACCAGCCCCGTCGGCTGAGCCGGTCGTGTGACCGAGTGCACAGAACATGGAATTGCTATCGGTGCAATCACGATATATCGTGATGTCACACAACAGGTCGGGCATAGACCCGCATTCGCAAGGAGCACGCATCATGCGACCCAGATTCAAAGAAGGCCATCCAGGCCACACACACGAACATTCAGACGAGCGAGACCGCGGCGGTCGTCGCGATCGCGGCGAATTCGGCTTCGGCCGTCACGGCGGACCGCCGCACCGGGGTGGCCCGCGGCGCACGCGACGAGGCGACATTCGCCTCGCACTGCTCAGCGGCCTCACCGATGGCCCGGCGCACGGGTACGAGCTGATTCAACGCCTCTCGGACCGCAGCGGCGGCCGTTGGAAGCCCAGCCCCGGCTCGGTGTACCCAACGCTGCAGATGCTGGAGGAGGCGGGGTTCGCCTCGTCCAGCCAGCACGACGACAAGCGGGTGTACGCCATCACCGAGGCCGGCCAGGCCGAGCTGACGACCAAGTTGGCCCAGGCTGACGGTCCGATGCCGTGGATGGACGCGGAGTCCGCCGGCGGTCACGACGACCTCCGCAAAGCAATCGGCCAGTTGGTCATGGCGGCCAAGCAGGTGGGAATGACCGACAACCAGACCCACATCGAAACCGCTACCGGCATCGTCAACGAGGCCCGGCGCAAGCTGTACCAACTACTCGCCGAAGCCTGATTCCATCCGATTTCCGTCAACCTGTCGCGGGTCTGACCACCAACAATGGTGGCCAGCACCGCGACAGGTTCGCGTTGTGGAACGTGTCGGGGCGACTCAGGTGTGGTACTTGTCGGCGGGGACGCTGAGCAAGAAGCGGATGCCCTGGTCGTCGACGCAGGTGGCCGCGGCGCCGCTGTCGAAGAACACCCAGTCACGCCTGGCTGTGCGCCGCGCCCACGGGCGCGAAGACTGGTCGGGAGTGACCGTGTTTCGCGCCCACCCGAGCGTGATGCGGGTCTTGCATGAACGAACGTATGTTCGCTATTGTCGCGACTTCCTATGGGCTTCAGTAACCCCAACATGCCATGGAGCGACGTGGAAGCGTTGCTGTCCGGACGTGGGAAAGATGGTCGCGCCCCGGGCAGCCCATCGTGGAATGGTGGTGGCGACGGGCCGGCACTCAGCCGCAAACGACAGCCATTCGAGCCAGCACGCGAGGCCGATATCACTCGCCCGCTGATGCGACCCGACACCGGCCACGTGCCGTACGCCGAGCTGCACTGCCACAGCAACTTCTCGTTCCTCGACGGTGCCAGCCACCCCGAGCAGCTGGCCGAGGAAGCGTCACGCCTGGGCCTGGAGGCACTGGCGCTCACCGACCACAACGGCTTCTACGGCATCGTCCGCTTCGCCGAAGCTGCCCGCGCTGTCGGCCTGCCCACGGTCTTCGGCGCCGAGATCACACTCACCGCACAGGGCCGCCAAGTGCGCATGGAAGCCGACACGCATCATCAGGTCAACACCGGCAAGGTCGCCGACAGTCACGCACCCGACCCGCATGGCGAACACTTGCTGGTGTTGGCCGAAGGACCCACCGGCTATGCGCGGCTTGCCCGTGCACTCAGCCTTGGCCATCTCGCGGGTGAGAAGGGTGCGCCGCAGTTCGCGTTCGCCGATATCGCCGATGCGATGGGCGGCCGCGGGTGGGTGCTGACCGGATGCAGGAAAGGTTCCGGGCCCGCCGCACTGGTGGACCGCGGTCCGCGTGCGGCGGCGCGCGAGCTACACCGACTGATCGATGCCTTTGGCCGCGACCGTGTGCTGATGGAG
>JAYVVY010000298.1:0-10681 GCA_043786575.1 Ilumatobacteraceae bacterium | reverse complement strand
TAGGGCAGCTGACCGACGTGGGCGAGGGCGAGGCGGATGAGGCGGTCGTGGCCGCCGGTCATCTCGCGGCGGACTTCTTCGCTGATGGCTTCCTCGGGGGTGAACCAGCGTAGGTCGAGAGCCTGCTGCGTGGGCTGGCAGTCGCCCGACACCGGCACGACGAACGCAAGGCTGACGGCGTGGTGGCGCGGGTCTTGGAAGCCGCTGACCTCGGCATCGGGGAAGTACTCGACGACGGTGAACGGGGCCACCTCCGGCGGTATGCGCGGCAGGGCCAGCGGGCCGAGGTCTTTCTCCAGATGGCGCAGCACAGCGTCGCGAATCCGCTCGCCGTAGAGCACCCGGCCCGACACGACCATCCGGCTGATGGTGCCATCGGCGGCCTGACGCAAGAGCATGCCCACGTGCGTGACCCGGCCGAGCTCGTCGACCTTCACCGGCACCGCGTCGACGTAGACCAGTGGCACGTTGGCCCGGATGTTCTCCAGCTCGTCGCCCGAGAGCCAGCCGGTCTTTGTATCGGTTTGTTCGCTCATCGTTCGCCGCAGTTCAAAGTGGAGGGTTTCGGTACCAGTTGTAGCGCGCTCATCAGCTGAGGAAGAAACCGTTGACGTCAATGAGCACATGACCTGCTTCGCTCATCTTGGCCACCACGGTGCCTGCCGTGCTGAGCCGCAGCAGCGCTCCATTGGCCACGGTCTGGCCGGAACCGTAGTTCAGGTTCGAGGTTTGTGGTTCGATGACGGGGTACACGGTCAGAAAGCCAGTGCGCGAAACGCCCGTAACCGTCAGGTTCGACGACACCGCCGACGCGCTCGCGGCAACCCCGGGCACCGTGTTGAGCACGATGGTGCTTGTTTGCCCCGGCCCGAAGGCGGCGAGCGGGGCGAGGCGAGTGTCGTAGGCGCGAAACGGTGTGATCGGTTGAAATAGCCCGGTCGTTGTGTCGGGCGCGCTGTCGTCGGTGATGTACCCGACCACGTCGATGAGGATGTGTGACGAGGCGGTTGTGTACACCGCAACAGAACCGTCCGGCCCGACCGGCACGATTGCCGTGTTTGCTGCGGGCGCCGCCGACGTGAAGTTGACGGTGCTGTGCTGCGTGCCCGCCGGGCTGCCCCCACTGGCGAGCGCAACCATGTAGCCAGCATCGGCTGCGCCGGCGGCGGTGACGTTGACGACCAAGGCCTTCACGCCGCTCGTCGGTACCACCGTGCCGGGTAGGCGGACGGCGGTGGCAGTGCCGCCACCGGCAACGGGAGCCGGGCTAGTGATGCCTGCGGGCAGGAGACCGTAGTTGCGCGAATCCAACCATCGTTCCGACCCGATCGACACGAACCGACCATCGGATGAAGTTGCCGCGCCAGTCTGAAAATAGCCGAGCAGATCGACGATCACGTCGCCGCCAGCATCGAGGTAGAGGCTGATCTTGCCGTCCTGGCCCACTGGCACGATGGCGAAGTTGGGCCGGTCGGTACCGGGAGCGGAGATGTTGAGGGTGGAGGTGGCCCCGGTGGTGGCGGCGAGCAACGGCGATGCCTGGATGAACCCACCAGCGGTGGTGTGTGTTGAGGTGATGTTGACGGCCACGGCAGAAATTCCCGACGGCGACACTGGTAGCCCAGCCAGAACCGCCACGTCAATGATTGAGAACTGTGCGTACGGCCCCACGCCGAGGCCGGGCGCAGCCGTGCTCCGCGAGTCGAACACGCGCGACGGGGTAGTGAGTGGTACGTACTTGCCAGGCGATGTGTTGAGCGCAATCGGTGGCGCGGGCAGCAGCAGCTTGCCTGTCCCGAACATGTTGTCCGCGCCCGATGCGCCGAGGTCTGTGACGAAGTGCTTGATGAGTGCCGCGGTCGCGCGGCCTGGGACCGCCAGCCCTGCACCCTGCAGCAGTGCTGCCGCGCCGGCCGCCACCGGCGACGCGGCCGATGTGCCGGCGAAGGTGCCACCGAAGGCGACACTGCTGAAACCTGCGGGCGCCGAGATATCGGGTTTCGTGCGCCCATCGAACGTGGGGCCCTGCGATGAATAGACGCCGATCCTGATGCCGGCCGGGGGATCGACCGCGCCGACTGCAACCAGGCTGGGGTTCTTCGAATCGACGACCGGCTTGGAGCCACTGCCTGGAGTGTCGTAGTAGTTGAGTTCGATGAGGCCCTCGCCGAGCGCAATCTCCATCTGGTCGGCCTGGCCGACTGGAGTGAGGGAGTTGCGCTTGACGCGCATGAAGACGATGCCGCCGAAGCCGCCGAAGTTGTTCTGCGGATACACGAACAGGTCGTCACCCTCAAGCGGCGCGGCGCCGGCGCGCTGGCTGGTATCGAACACATTTTGCAGGCCGTTGCCGGGGAAACCATCGAGATCGATACCGATGACCTCGCCCATCGACGGGTTGTAGCTGTCGTTGAATTGGTTGGCGTTGCTCACCGGCTCCCAGAACTCCAGCGAGTAGTCGGTGCGCTGGTTGGCGGGTAGGTACCAATCGTTGCTCCAGCGAACACCGTCCATCAGTACGCCACCGGTGGTGCCCGCATCAAGCCGCAGCCAGGTGTCGCCGCTGCCATCGCGACTGAAGTCGACGTAGCCGTTGGCGGGAAGTGTGGTGGGCACGGCGCGGCGCATGTAGCCGTCGATCGCGTCGTTGCCGCCCGAATTGAACCAGACCATATTCAAGCTGGCGGCGTAGTCGACAACGGTGGCCAGCGGGCCGGTGCCGTCACCGGGGCCGTCGTACGCGGTTCCGAGCGACCGTGTGAGAATGGTGACACCTTTGGACGCGAACCAGGTGACGGCGGCTTGCAGGTCCGCAACGGTGCCGACCGTGGCAAGGTAGACGTCGCTGAGCGGTGCCATGTCCTTTACAATTTCGGTGACGGCGACGCCATGTGTGCCATCGGACTGGTTGACAATTGCGCCGCCGCTGCACAGGCCCGAGCCAGTGGCGTCTTGGCAGAACGTGTGCCCATTCACCTGAGTCGGCAGCGGGCCGTTCTCGCTGGTGTTCCAGATGGCGAAGTTGAAGTAGTCGATGACGCCGACTCGAATGCCGGCCCCGCCGAACCCAGCGGTGTGCCATGCCGCAGCGTTGGTGATGCTGACCGCTGCGCCGACGGTGCCACTACCCGGCGCGAAGTCGGCGCGCCGTGTGGTGCCCGGTACGTATCCCGCTGAGCGGGGGTAGCGAACGGTGTTGGCACCGGCGGTATTGGCGAGCGCCGTCAGCGCGGTGACCGGCACCGCGGCTTGCACGACTTGACCCCGAACGGTGCCGGTGATGGTGCCGCCAAGGCTGGTGACGGCCGTGGCAATCGACGCATCGTCAGCAGTGAGGACCTCGACGGCGATCGAGGGTGGTGAGTTGCCCTGCGTCCGAAAGGTGCCGAGCTTCGCAATCTCGCCCAGCAGTCGCGGATCGGTGATCTCGATCTCGTGGGCCTGGCCGTTGGCCTGTGCCGAGAGCGGGGGTGGTACTGAGACCGCTGTGCTGGCGACAACAACTGCAGCGCACAGCGCCATTCGGACCATTCGCACGGGGACTCTCCTGGGGTGTTCCAGCAGCGTAGTGGGCGGCCTCCAATTGAGAGCGGCGGCCAGCCGGCCGACATCAAGTCACTTGACTTCTCACCACGTGCCGGCGTGGAAGTGCGGCCGTGGGCGGCGGGGTAGCGTCGGCGGGATGGCAACTGGGCTGGATGAGGCGCTGCGCGTACAACTCATTGCGCACGCGGCACTTCCCGTTGAGCAGGCAACCGGGTTGCCGCCGGCCGCGTACACCGACCCGGCAGTGCTGCAACTCGAGCGCGCCCGCATCTTTGCCAGCGAGTGGCTCTGCGTTGGGCGCACGCTGGACGTGCCCGCGAATGGCGACTACACGACCCGCGAAGTCCCTTCGCCGCACGACGATTCGTTGCTGTCGGTGATTGTGGTGCGCGGTGACGATGGCGTGGTGCGTGCGTTCACAAACGTGTGTGCGCATCGCTGCGCCACGCTCCTGAATGGCGCCGGCAGCACGGCTCGCATCACCTGTCCCTACCACGCGTGGGTCTACCGGCTCGATGGTCAATGCGTTGCGGCGCCGTACATGCAGCAAACCACCGAGGCGGACGGCACCGCCTTCGACCCGGCCAACCATCGGCTGACGGAATTGGCAACGGAAGTCTGGGAAGGGTTCGTGTACGTCAGCCAGTCGCCTCATCCCGAGCCGCTCGCGCCCAGGCTGGCCGGCCTCACCGACGTCGTCGGGCGTTATCAGATGGATGGTTATGTCACTGTCGCCGGTGGCACTGACGTATGGGACACGAATTGGAAGTGCTTGGCGGAGAACTTCCTCGACGCCTATCACGTGTTCAAAGTGCACAAGAGCACATTCGCGAAGGACACCGACAGCACGGGCACCACGACGGTGTACGCCGGCGGCGAGGGCTATACCTACCACGTCGCCGTCGATCACCCGGCCAGTGCGTACGGCACCGCACACCCGGACAACGGTGTGCTCGCCGGTACCTGGCGGCACAGCACGATGCTGACCGCCACCCACCCGACGCACGTCATTCAGCTGCAGCCCGACTGGCTCTGGTATCTGGTGCTGAGCCCGGTGGGCGTTGGCCAGGTACACATCCGCTGGTCGCTCGCGGTCGCGCCGGAAGTATGGAATGACGTCTCGTTGGATCGCGATTCGTACCTGGCCCGCATCCTCGATCTGCTGTCAGCTGTCAACTCTGAGGACCGCCCGGTCATCGAAGGCGTGTGGCGGGCATTGCACCATCGTGATGCGGTACGAGGCCCGTTGAGTTACCTCGAACGCAACGTGTACGACATTGGCCACTACATCGCGTCGCGACTGACCAGCGACGACATGTGACGGGTATCGGCCCCGACTGAGCGCGTCGGCACTTTGCGGCGTATCCTCCAATACGTCGCTGACAGTCACGATGCGCCGCGGAAACCTGCGGCCCGGACGTTAGAAGACGTCAGACGGTTACGCATACGGAGTGCAATGGCTGAGGTACGACAACTCGAAGCGGCTATCTGGTCCATCGCTGACGGTCGCGGCGCGCCCGACGACCTGGCGTTGTTCGAGAGCGACGAGACCATGTCGTTGGCGGTACTCGACCGTCTCATCGGCGACGCCGAGGAAGACTTGGCGAATGTTCGTGGCATTTCCGGCGACGAGCGAGACCAGGTGGTGGCCGACTTTGCGGACACGCTGAAGAGCCTGCACCGCACCGCCGCTCGCCTCAAGCCACTGCCACCATCACCCATTTTGGCCGAACTCGATGACGACGACTCGATCTCGTGGGAGTACCTCGAGCCGGGCGAAGTGCAGTTGCAGGCGTCGTGGGCTGATGGGCGGGTCATCGTGTGGGCCGCGGGTCGCGGCACCGATCCTGCCGACAACGATGCGTTGGCCGATCGCCTGCAGGCCGTCGACGGCCCGCCCCACGGCTGGGAAGTGCACCCTGGTGTGGCCCTGCCGAATGGCATGAAGGCCGAGGCGCTGTCCATTCCGATGCGCGGGGCACTCGGTTGGTTGGTCTCGGTCGGCGGTAGTGCAGCGCCCGAGGGTGTCGGACCCAGCTTGCTGTGGTTGGGTAGGGTCGCCGTCGAGGGTGTACGGCTGGCCGCTCGTGGCGCCATCGTTCCCAGCGTGCGCGTGACTGCCCGCCGCGATGGCCACGGCACCGACGCCGCGCTGCGCTGGATTCCTGCGTACATCAGCCGCGTCTCCCTTGACGAGATCGCAGCCGTCATGCCGGCCACGGTCACCGCCGTCGAGTTGGGCGCCGGCCACACGGTGACGGTCTCGATCATCGGCGCTGTCATCGATGCAATCATGAGCGAGGCCGCCGAGCGTGTGGAGCTGAAGGCACAGCCGCCGGCGGCGAAGACCATCACCGACTTGGGCGACTCGCTGCTGGCCCGCATCGACGGCGCGCCGTTTGCCGCCGACGCTTCGCTGGCCCGCGACATGTCTCGGCGGTTCGACCAGTGGACCCGTTCGGTCACCGACACCGGGCACGTGCGCCTGGTCGTGCAGCTCGACTCGCCCGGCGTTGGCGGCGTGTGGCTGATGGCCGTGCACGTCAAGCAAGCCAAGGGCAGGACGATCCCCATCGACGAGGCGTTGCGGGCGCCCGACGGCGGCCGCGCCGCGCTGGCCGAGTGGACCCGTTTGGGCCGCATCTTTCCTGCGCTGGGTCGCGCTGGAGTGAAGGCACGCGGTCAGCTGGCGCTCAGCCAGGACGAAGCGTGGGATTTTCTCACGATGGTCGGGCCCACGCTGGTCACCACTGGATTCGATGTGCGGGCGCCGCTGATCTCTCGTCGCAAGGCCACGCCTTCGCTGCGCCTGTTCGCCGAAGAGTCGGCTGGTTCGGTCGTCGGTGCGCAGCAGCTTTCAAACGTTGCGTGGTCGGTGCTGTTCGACGATGTCGAGCTGTCCGCCGCTGAGGTTGCGCAGCTGGCCAAGCAGGCCCGCCCGCTGGTTCATTCCCGCGGCAAGTGGGTCGAGCTGGATCGCGTCGATCTGGAGAAGGCCGCAGCCGCGCTGGCTGAGCGCGAGTCCACCACCAAGATGACGGGCGCGGAAATTCTGCGCCACAGCATGGGGCTCGATACGTCGGGTCTTGCCGGTGGCATCGTGGTGCAGGGTCAGAGCTGGGCCAACGATGTGTTGCAACGGGCCAGCGAAGCCTCGGCCGCGCCGGTCACGCCGCCAGAGGGTTTCGTCGGCGAGTTGCGTTCGTACCAGACCGAGGCTCTGTCATGGATTGGCTTCCTCGACGCCGCCGAGCTGGGCGGTTGTTTGGCGCTCGACATGGGCTTGGGCAAGACGCCGACGGTGCTCGCCCATCTCGCCCGTACCGCGGGTAACGGCACCGTCCCAGGACACGGCACCGTCCCAGGACACGGCACCGTCCCAGGACACGGCACCACCTTGGTGGTTGCGCCCGCCGCCGTTGTTGGCAACTGGGCCGCTGAAGCGGCGCGCTTCGCACCCGGGTTGCGAGTGCTGGTGCATCACGGCAACTCGCGCTCCGAAGCCGATGCATTCACCGCGCAATTGGCGAAAGCCGACATCGTGATCACCACGTACGCGACCGCGGTGCGCGACGTTGAGATGCTGGCTGCCACCCCCTGGCGCACCTTGGTGCTCGATGAGGCGCAGGCCATCAAAAACCCGGCCAGCGATACCGCGCAGCAGTTACGTCGCATCGCCGCCCACACACGGTTGGCGCTCACCGGCACACCGATTGAAAACGGCGTGGCCGACCTGTGGGCGATCCTCGATTTCACGAACCCCGGCCTGGTCGGGCCGCGGTCGGCGTTCGTCGCCCAGATGTCGGGCGACAGCGAGTCCGCACTGAAAGCGCTGAATGGCATCCTGCTGTTCCGTCGCACGAAGACCGAGCCGGAAGTGGCTGCCCAGCTGCCCGACAAGATCGACGAGCTGGACCACTGCACGATGACGCCCGAGCAGATCGGCCTGTACCAAGCCGTGCTCGACGATCTGGTGCTCAACGTCACCAACGAGCTGGGGGAGAAGAAGGAAGGCGCGATACTCGCCGCTATCACCGCCCTCAAGCAGATCTGCAACCACCCTGCCGCGTACAACGACGATGGGCAGCCGCTGGCCGGTCGCTCGGGCAAGCTGGCCCGTCTAGAGGAGATCATCGAGTCGGTGTTTGCCGCCGGCGAACGGGTACTCATCTTCACTCACTTCGCCACCTGGGGTCGCCGGCTGGCCGAGCACCTCACCACGCTCACCGGCACACCGGTGTCGTGTTACGACGGCAGCCTCAGCCGCACCGTGCGCGACAAGATGGTGGCCGACTTCCAGGCGCTGGAAGGCCCGGGCGCGATGGTGCTGTCGCTGAAGGCCGGTGGTACGGGCTTGAACCTCACCAACGCCAACCACGTTGTTCTGTACGACCGCTGGTGGAACCCCGCCGTGGAAGACCAGGCTCGCGACCGCGCATGGCGAATCGGGCAGAGCAAGACGGTGATCTCGCACCGTTTGGTGTGCCCGGGCACGGTCGACGAGAAGGTCGAAGAAGTGGTCGCCGGCAAGCGCCACATCGCCCAGCTGGTGCTGCCCAAGGGCAGCTCGATGGCGGACCTTGACACCGACCAATTGCGCCTCGCCTTCGGCCTGCGCCCCGATGAGCTGCTGACCGAGGACGACCAATGATTGTGAACGACCAATGATTGTGAAGGACCAATGAGCCGCCAACCGCAATCGTCCCCGCAGCCGGCCGCGTCTGCGTCGAGGAATGGCAATGGCCAGCGCCGGCGTTCGGGTTCCCGCAACGGCGCCCGGCAAGCGCAGAAGGCTGACATCTGGCGCGAGCCCGAGCCCCTTCCCGAGCTTGAAAAGATCACCGTGTCGCGCGACGCGACGGCGCTGCTGCGTTCGTTGGGCGAGCCGCCGATGAACGGTGCCATCGAAGCCGGCTACACGTTCGGCGCAGTGGTGGAGCGCGCTGCAGGCATTGCCACTGCGTTGGCCTTCAGCGCCAGCCTGCTCGTCGACCAACCCGAATAGAGTTCGCGGCTCTCTCTGATCGAAGCAACTACGGTCACGTTGATGCACATCGAGTCAGTAGCGATCCTCGTGAACGACTACGACGCTGCAATCGAGTTCTTCGTTGAAGCCGTCGGGTTCGAGCTCGTCGAGGATTCTCCGTCGCTCACCAACGATGGCCGCGCAAAGCGCTGGGTCATCGTTCGCCCGCCCGGTGCGGCCACCGGTCTGCTTCTCGCGCAGGCCGACGGGCCGGAGCAGTCCGCCGCCGTTGGTGCGCAGGTTGCCGATCGCGTCGGCTTCTTTCTCCGAGTGGACGACTTCGAGGCGACGTACCGTCGGATGGTCGACCAGGCCGTCGAGTTCGTGACCGAGCCAAGAGCGGAGCCCTACGGGACAGTCGCCGTTTTCGTCGACATCGCCGGCAACCGTTGGGACCTGCTGGGGCCGGCGCTCAGTGAATAGCGGGCGGAGAGTCGTGACGTCGATCGCCGTCGGGTTGGTGTTGGTGGTGGTCGCCGCGGCACTGAATTCATGGCTGGTTGAGCCGAGCGATGGCGGCTGGTTGATGCACTCCCCGAACTCTTCGAACATGTACGCCACGTCGTCCGAGGGAACCGATTGGGCCACGCCATTCGTATGGCTCGCCGCCATCGGAATCTGGTTCGCCGTGTCCTGGCGCCCCTCTCGCGGTCGGCGTGGCCAACTCTGCTGATCGACCACTCTGAGCGCATCTTGCGTGGCGATTCGGAGCGGGTGCCTATCGCTGGAAGGTATATGAAATATGGGTTTCCCTGTCGATTTGTTGTACGAACACACGTACTATAGTTCATATGACCTTACTCGACGATCCGACCGCAGAGATCCTGCTGAGCATCGACGATTTCGCCTGTGCCGTCACTGAACATGAACGACAGGCAGCCCTCCTGGCGCTGTCTGCCGCTCACCTCGAGGCCACTGGTGCGTTCGGGTACGACGGCACCGTGTCGATGAGAGCGTGGCTGCGCAACCATCTACGGATGACCAACCAACGCGCCGGGGAAATGTTGTCCACCGGCCGGTTCCTCACCAAGTGCTCCGCCTTTGCAGATGCTGCTGTTGAGGGTTCGCTCTCCGCGTCCCAGATTGCCGTTGCCCGTCGGATGGGGAAACCCAAGTACGACGAGATCATGAACGAAACCCAAGGAAGTGTCGTCGAAACCCTCAAAGAGCTGGACATCCAGCAGACCGAACGCGTGGTCGCACATTGGATCGTTCGCGCTGACGCACTACTCGATGAGAAAGCGCCACCTGTCGAGCGACCCAACGAGTTGACCTTCGGCACCACGATGGATGACGTCACTCACGGCACCTTCCGGTTGAACGAAGCCGCCGGCACCGAGTTCGACAAAGCCGTGCAGAACGCGATCACCCATCTCGGCAAGGACGAGACCCGCACGATTGCTGAGCGTCAGGGTGACGCGTTGTTCGACATCGCTGCGTTCTTCAACAAGAACCACAACGGCCGCGAACGCCCGCGGAATCTCCCCAATGTCACCCTCTCTGCCGATGCTTCCACCGTCGTCACCGAACATCCCGAAGGTGTCAACGTTGACACCCAGCGCCCGATGTCACCAGCGTGCACCGACACCTACCTGTGCGACTGTCGGATTCACGTGATCTTGCGCGACACCGACGGCGCCCCGCTCAGTTTCGGTCGCGCCGCACGCATCGTGCCGTCACGTCTGTTCAAACAAGTCGCCGCCCGCGACGGCTGCTGCCGGTTCCCTGGCTGTAACCGGCCCGTGAAGTGGACCGACGCGCACCACATCCACTACTGGCGACACGGCGGCAAAACCGCCTACCACAACCTGATTTTGTTGTGCTCACGGCATCACCACCACGTCCACCAACAAAAGATCACCATCGATCTCATGCCCAACGGCGAAGCCTTCTTCACTACCTTCGACGGCAAGCGTTCCAGCTCCACACCACGCGGCGCTCCACCCGCACGCGGCCCCGACTGACCTCAAACCTGGTGCGGCTCCAACCCAACAAGAGCAACTACCGCGGCTGCGCCGCGGTAGTTGCGCGTCAAGCTCACACGGCGAGACGTGACGGGTACAGTCGGCACGGTGGTGGAGGGCCGCGATCCCGAGGGTTGGAAGTGGC
>JAYVVY010000297.1:0-1811 GCA_043786575.1 Ilumatobacteraceae bacterium | reverse complement strand
CGCGGCTTTGATCTGCAGCCGTATTTTCTGGTTGCGCCCACCGACATCTGGGTGGCGCTGACGGACAACTGGAGCAACATCTGGGAAGCAATGCAGGTGTCGGGCACCAACGCCGCTTTCGGCCTGCTCTTCGGCACCATTGTCGGTGTTCTGATGTCATTTCTGCTCAGCCGATTCCGCATCGCCGACGAGCTGATCACGCCGATGTCCATCGCAATCAACGCGATCCCTGCCTTCGTGTTGGTGTCGGTGTTCAACAACATGTTCTCCAGCACCAGCGAGGTGCCGCGCCGGCTGATGGTCACGCTGGTGGTGTTCTTCGTGGTGCTCGTCAACGTCGCCAAGGGCCTTCGGCAGGTCGAGCCCGTCCATGCCGAGTTGATGCGCAGTTACGCCGCCAGTGGTTGGGAAGTCATGCGAAAGGTGCGCATACCCAATGCCATCCCGTTTCTGTTCACCGCACTGCGCATCTCGGCGCCGTTGGCAGTCATTTACGCTTACGTGTCGGAGTACTTTGGAGGCGCGCAAAACGGTCTCGGCAGCAGGATCACCAGCAACATCGCCAACTCAAAGAACGCCGTCGGTTGGGCGTACGTCACCGGCGCCTGCCTGCTGGGGCTGGCGTTCTACTTGATCGCAATCATTCTGGAAGCGGTCGCCACACCAGGCGGCCGCAACCGCAATCGGGAGGGTTCGTGACCCACCCGCACAGGCCTAGAGGAATCATTCCGAAAGGGGAGGAGCAACAATGAGGAAGCAACGAAACAAGGGTGTGATCGCAGCCTTGGTGGCACTCTCGATCGTGGCCGCAGCCTGCGGCGACGACGAGACCACCTCGGATACGAAGGCACCTGCCGAGACAACCGCCGTCGCTGACACGACGGCCGACACCACCGCCACCGAGGAGACCACGGCACCCAGCGACACGACTGCGCCGACCGACTCGGTGGCCACGGGCGACTGCGCCGAGCTGACGCCGGTGAAGCTGCAGCTGCAGTGGGTTACGCAGGCTCAGTTCGCGGGCTACTACGCCGCCGTGGACAAGGGCTACTACGAGGACATGTGCCTCGACGTGACCATTCTCGAAGGTGCCGTCGACATCACGCCGCAGACCGTGCTCGCCAATGGCGATGCCGACTTCGCCATCTCGTGGGTGCCCAAGGCACTCGCCAGCCGCGAAGCCGGTGCCAACATTGTCGACATCGCCCAGGTGTTCCAGCGAAGTGGCACCCTGCAGGTCAGCTTCAAGGATGCGGGCATCACCACGCCGGCAGACTTTGCTGGCAAGAAGATCGGTAACTGGGGCTACGGCAACGAGTTCGAAGTCTTCGCAGCCATGACCGACGCGGGTATCGACCCGGCAACGGTCGAGAACGTGGCACAGCAGTTCGACATGGTCGGCCTGCTGGAAGGCGACATCGATGCCGCCGAGGCGATGACCTACAACGAGTACGCACAGGTCCTCGAGTCGATCAACCCCGCAACGAATGAGCTCTATCAGCCCGAAGACTTCAACGTCATCTCGTACGAAGAAGTCGGCGTGGGCATGTTGCAGGACGCAATCTGGGCAGACGGCACCCGTCTGGCCGATGCGGACTACAACGCCATGGCTGTCAGCTTCGTGGCTGCCTCGCTGCAAGGTTGGGCGTTCTGCCGCGACAACGCGGAGGAGTGCGCAGGCATCGTCAGCGATCTCAGCCCGATCCTGGGTCTCACCCACCAGACGTGGCAGATGAACGAAGTCAACAAGCTCATCTGGCCCGCCGAGGGCGGCGTTGGCTACATCGATTCCGCAGCATGGGACCGTACGG
>JAYVVY010000296.1:0-1598 GCA_043786575.1 Ilumatobacteraceae bacterium | reverse complement strand
TGTCGTGATCCGCAGCCTCGACAACTGTTCGGTCACCGTGCTCGACGTTCTGGACGGCCACTTCCACCTTGTCGAGGGCGGCCACGAGGCCGACACGCTCATTCGGTGAGGCGTTCGATGCAGAGCGCCTGACCTGCCGAATTGCGAATGTGCTGGCAGACTTCGGGCATGACTTCACGGCGAGTACTTCTTGGACTGTTCAGCGCGGCGGCGTTGCTGGCGGTCGGCTGCAGTGATGAGAGCAGCAGTGCAGACACCACCACCACAGCAGCGGTCACGACCACCTCGGTCGCGCCCGCAACTACCGTCCCCACGACCGCCGCGCCCACCACTACCTCAAGCACCACCTCCACATCGACGCTTCCCCCCGTGACCACCACCACGATCCCGAAGGTGAAGGGCCTGCAACTCTCGTCAGCTGGTTTGGGCAATGCGCTGTTCGATGCCGATGCCGACGGTGTCATCGACTACGTCAATTCGATTCTCGGCATTCCCACGACCGATTCCGGCTGGGTCGACCCGCTCGCCACCGGCACCGCCTGCCCGGGCACCGAGATTCGCTTCGTCGACTGGAACGACCTCTCCCTGTTCTTCACCGACGACGTCACGGCCATTCGCCACTTCGCCTCGTACACGTACGGCCAAGCCTTTGGCCCCACCATCTCGCCGTTCGGTCTGGCCACTGACGCTGGCATCGGTGTCGGGTCGACTGTCGCCGAGCTGCGGGCGGCGTACCCGGACGTGAATGTGTTCCCCGCCGATGACATCACCGGCGCCGGGTTTGAGATCGAGGCCGGTCTCGTCGGGTTCCTGACCGGCACGGAGGACACGGACACGATCCTGTCGTTCGTGGGTGGCGTCGGTTGCGGCGAGTAGACCCGCCGTTGTGATTGCGAACGGGTTGTCCACGCTGAGGAGTATTCACGAGACGTGGGCCTGGGTGGTCATCATCAGCAACGGTGTTGCTGGCATGTGGGCGCTGGCCGCCCACTGGCTGCCAGCGCTGCGTGGTCGTGCGCTGTGGTGGTACATCGGCGCAGCGCAGGTATCTGTCGTGGTGCAGGCGTTCCTGGGTGCGGCGATGGTCGCCAAGTACAAGGTGCCGTTGCCGCAATTCCACGCGTTCTATGGCTTCTTCGCCATCATCACCATCGCCATCATCTACAGCTACCGCTTCCAACTGAAGCACCGCCTGTACCTGCTCTACGGCGGCGGCAGCCTCTTCGTGATGGGCCTTGCCATCCGAGCCATGCTGCTCGCCACCTAAACCGTGAGTCGGCGCGCTGCGGCGGGTGGCGGTCAGAGCGCGGCGGCGAGTTGCTGCAACTGGTTGGTGAGCTCGGCTGGCAGACGGTCGCCGAACTGCGCCAGGTGTGCCTCGAACTGCGGAAGCGCGGCCTTCCAACCGTCGACGTCGACGGAGAGCAACGCCTCCATGTCGGCGTCGCTGACGTCGAGGCCGGTGGTGTCGAGGCCGTCGGCTGTCGGGAGGTAGCCGATGGCGGTCTTGACTGCGTCGGCGGTGCCGTCAAGGCGCTCGAAGACCCACTTCAACACGCGAGAGTTTTCCCCGTAGCCGGGCCATAGGAAGCGGCCGT
>JAYVVY010000295.1:0-5856 GCA_043786575.1 Ilumatobacteraceae bacterium | reverse complement strand
TGGAGCCGGGTAAGGGAATCGAACCCTTGACCTACGCATTACAAGTGCGTTGCTCTGCCAGCTGAGCTAACCCGGCGACTCGTCCGCCGAGTGTAACGGCCGCCCTCGCGCCGAACTCAAGCTGTTAGTCGATGACGGCCAACTCGCGGACTCTTGCTAACAGGACGTCGATGGCGGGGGCGTTCATGCCACCTTGGGGGAAGATGACGTCCGCGTGGCGCTTGCTGGGCTCGATGAACTGCTCGTGCGCCGGGCGCACCGAATCCAGGTACTGGGCGATGATGCTCTCCGGTGTGCGGCCACGCTCGGCCACGTCTCGTTGCAGCCGGCGGATGAAGCGCAAGTCGGCGTCGGTGTCGATGTACACCTTGAGGTCGAAGCGCTCGCGCAATGTCGGCTCGTACAGCACCAAGATGCCCTCGACCACCACGATGTTCGCCGGCGGCACCATCCGCACGGCACCACTGCGGCGGTGATTGGTGTAGTCGTAAATGGGCACCGGCACTGTCGAGCCGTGCGACAGCGCGGCGAGGTGATCGTTGAGCAGTTGCCAATCGAACGCGTCGGGATGGTCGTAGTTGGCCTTCTCGCGCTCCTCGAACGGTTTGTCGTCGTGCGAGACGTAGTACGAATCCAGCTTGATCAGCGCCAGCCGCTCGTCGCCGGCCAGTTCTGCCAGGCGCTCGCTGACAGTGGTCTTGCCGGAGCAGGTGCCGCCAGCAACACCAATCATGAACGGGCGAGTCGACATGGCCGCGCACGTTAGCTGAACAGGGAACGAACACCTGTGCGATGCCCGGTTTCACGAGTGAATGTGCGCCAAGCTGGCGACATCATGAGCGAAAACTCGACGACCGCTGACACCACAACTGATACCACGACTGAGACGCTCAACGACCGCCAGCTGGGCATCTTGCAGTTCGAGGCAACGTGGTTCATGTTGGACGAAGATCGCCACGATGCGATCCGTGCGCGTTTTGCCTGTTCCGTGGAGGACTACAATCTCGAACTCAACCGGGTGATCGATCATCCGGCGGCGTTGCTCGCCGATCAGCTGGTGGTTCGCCGCCTGCGTCGTCACCGCGAGCGTCGTCGTCGGGCAATGATTGATGGCGCGGCTGCAGGTGAACAGGGCTGACGCACTCGACCAAAACTGGCCACCACGACTGCCCTTCACAACTGCCCTTTACAACTGAGGAGTCCCGATGAGCAACGAAAACGCTGGCCGCACCGGTCGCACCAACGGCAGCGCCCCAATGGGCAGCACCGTTGCCATTGTCGTCACGCTCGTCGCGCTCGTGCTTGGCTTCCTCATTTTGCGCAAGGTCAACGACGGCGGTGACAGCACCACCGCCAAGCCCGCTGACACGACGGCCGCACCCTCGACCACGGACCCCACTGCCACCGCTGCCCCCGTCACCGAGGCGCCCACCACCACGGTCGCGCCGACCACCACCGGCACCAAGGTGCAGGTAGCCAATGCCAGCAGCATTGACGGCGCCGCGGCCCGTATGTCCACCGCCATCGGCGGCAAGGGCTACGACATGGCAGAGCCGGTCAGTGCCTCCGAGAAGCTGGAACTCAGCAAGGTGCTCTACAACGCCGACGACCCGGCCGCGCTGCCCGTGGCCACGTCGCTGGCCGCGCTGATGGGCAACATCGAAGTGGCCGCCGCGCCCATCCCGGTCCCTGTCGCCAGCGGCAACTTTGCCGATGGCAGCGGCGTGGTGCTGATGCTGGGCAACGACAACGCTGGCAAGACGCTGGCCGAGATCAGTGGTGTACCGGCCACCGGCGTCACGGTCGCTCCGACCACCACCGCCGCCCCGTAGCTCGTTCAGGTGTGGTAGTCCTGGATGGTTCGGCCGTGCGTGCGGTCGGTGATTTCGCGTGCCCGTAGGCGGAACTCGGCCAGAAGCGCCTCGCGGTTGATGGTGAGCAGCACGCGGTCACGCATCAGCACTCGCCCATCAACGATGGTGGTCTGCACGTCTGAGGGCTGCACCGAATAGACCAGAGCGGCGGCCAGATCGTGCGTTGGCTGACAATGAAAGCCACTGACATCCACCAAGATCACGTCGGCACATGACCCAACCGTCAGCTCGCCGATCTGGCCACGCATCCCTAACACTGCTGCGGACTCTGGGCCCGCCATCTCCAGCGCCATCGAACTCTTGAACCAGGTCGCGTCGTTGGCAATCTGCTTCTGCGTGATAGCCGTGATGCGCATGCTTTCCAGAATGTCCAACGTGTTGTTGGATGCCACGCCGTCCGTGCAATAGCCCACCGGCACGCCTGCCGCGCGCAGCGCAGGGATGGGGGTCAACGGGCCGAGTGCAAACTTGAGGTAGCCCTTCGGGCCGTGCGTGACTCCTGCCCGGTCGCGCGCTGCGGCCAGCAGCGGGATGTCGCTGGGAATGATGCCGTTGCCGTGAGCGATGATGACGCCTGCGTCGAGCACACCCGTGTCCTGCAAGACCTGGATGGGCGAGATGCCACGCGATGCAATGCTGGCGTTGGCCTGCGCAATGTCTTCCGAGGCGTGGAGGTGTACCCGCACACCGATGCGGCGGGCCGCGTCGGCAGCGCCTCGCAGGTCCTCGTCGCTCACGGTGTACGGCGCATGCGGGGCCAGTGACGTGGTGATACGACCATCTGCCTTGTTGTGCCAGCGCTCCGCGAAGTCAATCGATTGTGCCAGGCCGTCGGGACCCAGCGAGCTGAAGAACGCGGAACCAAGGTTGGCGCGCATGCCCGTATCCATGACTGCCTGCGCGGCCTGGTCCATGAAAAAGTAGTGATCGGCAAAGGTGGTGACGCCGCACTGAATCATCTCGGCAGCAGCGACCAGGGTGCCCAGGTACACGTCGCGTTCGCCGACGTTGACCTCCATCGGCCAGATGTAGCTGTTGAACCAATGAGCGACGCTGACGTCTTCGGCGGCACCGCGCAGAAATGTCATCGCCGCATGGCAGTGGGTGTTGATCAGGCCCGGCATGGCGACCATGCCGCGGGCGTCGATGACCTCGCGAGCGCGCGGTGGCTGCTCTGGGTTCTGATCAATGCGCGAGAATCGACCACCCGTGATCTCCAACGTGGTGCCCGGTGCAAACGTCGTGCGGTCGCCCGTCACCCCCAGCAACGCTGTGCAGTTGATGATCGCGAGATCGGCAGGTGGGCGCGCTGGCTCATCGGACATATTGCGAAACTAGTGGCGCTGAGCACCTCCGCCGTAGCAGTCAGGCGAAGAGTTCGCGAAGCAGGCCCAAGGTGGCGCGTTCGATGCACCACAGCGGCTCGTTCATCGCCCGTTCATGGCCGAATTCCTGAACAAGTGATCGGTGAATGATGCGGTGACCGGCCTCAGGCGCGCTGTCGCCGACGATGGCCGCGACAGGTCGGCCGACGTCTGCGCACAGCGCCTGCACGCCGCCAATCACCTTGCCATCGAAGCTCTGCTCGTCGAGGTAGCCCTCGCCGGTGATCACGATGTCGGCCCCTGCGATGTGATCGTGCAGATCGACCTCATCGGCGACGAGATCGAAGCCGGGCAGCAGTCGTCCACCGAGAGCGACCAAGCCGCCGGCCAGGCCACCCGCGGCGCCGGTGCCGGGCACGTTGCGCACATCGACCCCGTACTGCTCCTGGTAGAGCTGGGCCAGGCGCTCGAGCCGGCCGCGCAGCATGTCGACCTGCGCTGGCGAGGCACCCTTCTGCGGCGCAAAGATCGGGGCTGCATCGGCGAAGAGGGTTTGCACGTCGCACGCCACCAAGAGCTGCACACTGCGCAAGCGATTCGGAGCGGTGATGGCGCGCACACAACCCAGGCCACCGTCGGTAGTCGCCGAGCCGCCGAGGCAGACGACGATCTTCTTCGCGCCCAAGTCCAACGCCTGGTCGATCAACTCGCCAGTGCCGGTGGTGGTGGCGGCCATTGCGTCGTTGCCGGCGGCCCCACCCACCAGCGAGAGTCCCGAGGCGCGGGCCATTTCGATGACCGCGGTGCCGCGGTGTAAACGCCACTCGGCCCTCACTGCGTCGCCCAACGGGCCGGTCACGATGCTGGTGCGGTTGGCCCCGCCGAGCGCTTCCAATGTTCCTTCGCCGCCGTCTGCAACCGGCTGCTCGACGCACTCGTGGCCCAGTTCCCAGCAGGCGTGGCCGATGGCCGCAGCGACCTGTGCTGCGGTGGCGGTGCCCTTGAATTTGTCGACCGCGGCCAGCACTCGCATCGCCGAAAGGCTAGGGGAGCGCGGCGGTTGTCGTGGGCAGTCGTTGGGGAGCATCGTGAAATCCCGACCAGGTTGGTAGAGTTTGGCGCATGGCTGTGACAGTTCGTATCCCCACCACCCTGCGCCCTCTCTCGGGCGGTTCGTCCACAGTGCAGGTGGAGGGCGCCACCCTCACCGAAGTGATCGCCAACCTCGAAGTCGCGCACCCCGGTTTTAGCGACCGGCTGTTGGATGATTCCGGCGCGATGCGCAAGTTCGTCAACCTCTTCGTGGCTGACGACGATGTTCGCTACCTCGACGGGCTCAACACGCCCACGCCCGATGGCAGCACTGTCAGCATCATCCCCGCCGTCGCCGGCGGCTGACCCTTCCGCTGGCCGGATGCCGCTGCGCTGTGCGGGTCGCACGTCGGGCGCATCGGTTCGGCCACAATGCCTAGGTGGAACGCAGGATCGACGCTCAGCTGCTCGCGGAAGCGTTGCTGCACGCGCCCGTCGCGTGGTCGCTGTTCGACCTTGACGGCCACGGCGTTGCTGGTAGCCGCGAGTTCGCCGCTGTCTTTGAACTGACCCCCGACGACCTGGTGGGCCTGCCCTTCGAGGCGATGATCGAGCCAGGCGATCGTGGTCACACGGGCGAGGTGCTGGCACAGCTGCGCACGGGCGACCTGGCCGAGTACGTCTCCATGCAGCAGGCGCCGCGGCCCGGTGGTGGTGACCAACTGGTCCGCTTGACCCTACGCGCGCTGGAACGCGACGGGCAGCGGGTGGCACTGTTCAGTACCGCAACCCCAGTCACTGATGCCGCGCGGTTCGACGCCCACCGCATCCAAAAGCTGATCGAGAACATCGACGACACCATCTCGCTGATCGACGAGAACGGCTCGCTGATTGAAACCTCCGGCCGCTACAAACCAATTCTCGGCTACCCGTCCGAGTTCTGGGCCGACCGCACGATCTTCGATCTGCTGCACCCCGACGATGCTCTGCGCGTGCTCGCCATGCGCGAGCAGGTGATCGCCAACCCGGGCTCGGTGGTCACCGGTGAGTTCCGCGTGGAGGCCGCCGACGGGTCCTACCAACCGGTGGAAGCGCACGCTGTCAATCTGCTGCACGACCCCGACGTCTCGGGCATTGTCGTGACATCGCGCAACATCTCCGAACGCAAGGCGCTGATGCGCGACCTCGCCGAATCGCGTGACGCCGCGTTGGCCGAAGCCGCGTTGCGGACGCGCCTCATCGCGACCGTCAGCCACGAGCTGCGCAATCCGCTGCACGCGATGGCGGGGCTGGCCGAGCTGCTCACTACATCATCGGGTCTGCAGGACGATGCGTCGTCGTTGGCCAACACCCTCCGCCGCCAGATCGATGGCCTCACCACTGTCATCGATGACCTGCTTGACTCGTCGCGCCTGGGCGTCGGAGCAGTCTCGCTGGTCGCACAGCCGGTGTTGCTGCGGTCACTCGTCGATGACGTGGTTGCGCTGGCAGGCCTGGGTGCCCGGGGGAAGCCGGTGGCGGTGCTGGCGCATGTGCCCGACGACGTGCCGCTGTGGGTGATGGGTGATGAGACGCGTATGCGCCAGGTGCTCAGCAACCTGGTGGGCAACGCAGTGAAGTTCACT
>JAYVVY010000294.1:0-21551 GCA_043786575.1 Ilumatobacteraceae bacterium | reverse complement strand
CGTGCGGGCGTCGCGCGGCAGGTGCTCGACGTCGCTGAGCCTGTTCAGTGCGAACGTGTAGCCGTCGCGCATCTTCATCGTTGAGAGACGTGTGATGGACGCGTGCTGGGTCACGAAGCGGTCCCACTCCCACGGCACAGGATCCAGCCCCAGCAGGTAGCACAGCAGGACTCCGTTGGTGCCCGCGTGCGCGACCACAGCGACGCGCTTCTCAGGATCATCCAGGTGCCACATCGGCAGCGTGTGCTTGGCGCGCCGCAAACCCCGGGCACCCCAGTAGATCTCGGCGCCTGAGCGCACACGCTCCACAAACTCGCGAGGCGGCTCGCCCCCGTGGCCGAGGCCGTCCCAACGCTCCTCCGCCGGACGGACTCTGTCTTCCTCGTAGGCGGCGCGCGCAAGCTCGACGGGTGTGCCGTGCCAGTTGGGTTCGCGGATCTCCTCCAGGAATGGCTCGATCATCTCCGGCCGGCTCAGCGCGGCCAACAGCGGCGCTGCGGTCTGGCGAGCGCGCAGCAGCGGCGAGACAATGATCTCGTCGAAGTGCTCGCCACCCAGCTCGGCGCCGACGCGCTCTGCCTGCATCTGGCCGCGCTCGGTCAGCGGTGGATTGACAACGTTGAGCCCGTCACGAACCCATTCGGGCTCGCCGTGGCGGATGAGGACGAGTTCCATGGCACTGACGATGGTACCGATAACGTCGCCATGTGGAACCAATGACGTGGCCGCCCGGCTGGCACCCCGACCCGACGGCGCGTTTCGAGCTCCGCTACTACAACGGCCAGCGGTGGACATCCGATGTGTCTGTCGACGGGCAGCGGTTCGTTGACCACCTTGAGTCGTCGCAGGTTCCCGGCGGTGGTCATCCAGGCTGGGCGCCGATACCGCAGATCGAGCGTGCCCCCTCGCGGGCCTTTGCCATCGCCTCGTTCTGGGTCGCTGTTGGGTCGTTCGTATGCGGCTGGATTCCGTTTGTTTTCGTCCTGGCCATCGGCGGCGCTGTCGCGGCGTTCATCTTCGGCGTGATGGCATTGCGTCGGGAACGGCGCCAACCTGCGCGTGGCCGCGGGTACGCCATCGCCGGCCTCGTCCTTGCAATCGCCGCGCTCGGCTCGTCCGCCGTCGGCTTCTTGCTCACACGCACGGTCATGCGCGAGGTCAATTCGTTCTTGGAGGCTGGCCCCAATACGGCAGGTATCGACAGTTGTGTCACCGCCGACGGCCTGACCACTCTCGATGGGTCAATCACCAACGACGACTCCACGGCGCACAGATACACCGTGGTGGTCAGCTACCGCTCCAATGGCGACGTGCTGTCGACCGACCAGATCTCGGTGCCCTCGGTTGATCCCGGCGACACTGCCACGTTGCACGCCAGCGCCTTCACCGACGACTCGGCCGAGGTGGAGTGCCGAATCGACACCGTCAACGGCCCGCAACCGTTCGCACCTACGCCCTAGCTACGTAGCCGCCGTTCAAGTAGCCGCCGTTCAAGTAGCCGTCGTTCATGTAGCGGAGGTGGAGGCGACCCAGGCTTCGTACATCCGGGCGTAGGCGCCGTCCAGTTGCAACAGGTCGTTGTGCGAGCCGTCTTGCACGAGGCGACCGTGATCCAGCACGAGCACGCGGTCGGCGCGAGCTGCGGTGGAGAGGCGGTGTGCAATTGCGATCGTGGTTCGGCCCGACGCCAGCTTCTCCAGTGCCCGCGACAGGCGCACCTCAGTGAGCGCGTCGACCGACGAGGTTGCTTCGTCGAGCACCAGCACAGCGGGGTCAATCAGCGATGCACGGATGAGCGCTACCAATTGACGTTCGCCCGCTGACAGCTGGGTGCCGCGCTGGCCCACCTCGGTCTCGATGCCGTCGGGCAAGGTGTCCAGCCAGTCGCGCAGGTCGAGGTCGTCGATGGCAGCCTCCAGGTCCGCTGTGGACAACTTCGGTCGGGCGAACGACAGGTTGGCCGCGATGCTGCCTTCGAAGAGGAAAGGCTCCTGCGGCACCACGGTAAGGCGCGTACGCAGGTCTGAGTTGGCCACCCTGGTGAGCGACACGCCACCCACCAGCACGGTGCCCGCGGTGGGGTCGGCAAGGCGGGCGATGAGGCGGCCGAGCGTGGTCTTTCCGGATCCTGTCTCCCCCACCACTGCGACCTGTTGGCCAGCGGGGATATGTGCAGAGACGCCCAGCAGCACCGGCGGTTCGTCATCATCGCCACGAGAGCGATAGCTGAAGTCGACCCGGTCGAGTGTGACGGCCAGCGAACCGGCGGGCAGTGTGACGGGCACGACTGGTTCGGGCGGGCCGACGGGTATCTCGAGCACACCGAGCACACGCCGCATGCCAGCCACGGCCGTCTGCGTTTGGTCGAGCACTTCCGTGAACTCGGCGATGGGCTCGAGGAACTTGTAGGTGAGGAAAAGGAAGCCAACCATGGCACCCGCGGTCAGCCCACTATCGGGCCCACGGAACACGCCGACGCCGACGACTGCTGCGACCGTGAACACGCTGAACACCTCACCCGATGGGAACAGGAACGCGCCGATGGTGCCGGCGCGAATGAACGAGTTGGAACGTTCATGGCTGGCCTTCTCCACCTGCACGGCGAAGTGCGGCCCGGCGTCGTACGCCCGCAGCGTCTCGGCGCCGGAGACCAGCTCGCTGATCTGCGTCATCACGTCTGCGTTGCGACCACGCGCAACGTCGTATGCACGCGAGAGATGGCTCTGAACACGGCGCAGCACATAACCCAGTGGAGCGGCCACGATGAACGCGACGACGGCCAGTACCCAGTCGTACGCCAGCATGACACCGGCGACCAGCAACATCAGCGTGCCGTCCAGCAGCCAGGCAAGGCCACCCCACTGGAAGAACTGGGCGAGGGTCTCCACGTCGCTGGTGACGCGAGCGACCAGCGCACCCTTTCGCTCCTCGCTGTGATCGGCGATGCTGAGGCGATGGATGTGCTCGAACAGGCGAACACGTAGGCCGTACAGCGCTTCCTCGCTGCGCCGACCCAGCCGCGCAACCGCAGTGCGCTGCGACCAGGTGGCTAGCACGATCACGAAGAAGGCAACCACTGCCATAGTGGTGACCGTGCCGACCTTGACGCCCTTGGGCCCCAGCCCCTTGTCGATGGCCTGCTGTACGAGGATGGGGATGACGACGCGTCCGCCGGCGCCCACCAGCGCGAACGCGAGCGTGAGCCCGAACCCGGTGCGCAGCGCGGGCGCAGCCTTCACACCGCGGCCGATCGTTTCGGCGGCGGTCCAGCGGCTCATCGGTTCGCTCATGGCTGCTCCCCGTCGCTCGACGCGGCGATCTGTATCGGCGCCGTATTGTGTACCGGCGTCGCCAGTTGCAACAGGTCGGCCTCCATCGCCTCGCGATCGTGCTCGAAGGCCTCGATGAGGTGCTGGTACGCCGGTACCTGCTGCATCAATTCCTCGTGGCGGCCGTGGGCGACCACGTCGCCGTTGTCGAGGTAGAGCACATCGTCGGCCAACGCGATGGTGGACGGACGACTGGCGATGGCGACAACGGTGGTCTGCGTCAGCGCTGCCCGCAGGTTGGACAGCACCTTCGCCTCGGTGGTGGGGTCAAGGGCCGATGTGGTGTCATCGAGCAGCAGTACGGCCGGCCGCCGCACGAGCGCTCGGGCCAGTGCCAGGCGCTGTCGCTGGCCACCGGAAAGGCCGACCCCGCGCTCACCAAGCTGCGTATCCAAACCGGATGGCAACTCATGAACGAACTGCGCCTCGGCGACCGCCAACGCTGCTTCGATCGCGTCCGCGGGCACATCTATACCGAGGGCGACGTTCTCCCGAACGGAGCCAGCCAACAAAAATGGCTCCTGAAACACAAGTCTGCTGCCGCCGGCGGGCACCGTGATGGTTCCCGAATCGGGCGCAATCAGCCCGGCGATGAGATGCAGCAACGTGGTCTTGCCGGCACCGGTGGCACCAACCACCGCAACGGTGCGGCCGCCCTCGATATAAGCGGAGATGCCGTGCAGCACGTCGCGCTCGCCGTCGTGACTGAACTGCACATTGTCTAAAACGACGCTGTTGTCGGGGCCGTGCCGCAGCGTAAGGGCAGGGTTCGCAATCACGGGCTGGTCGAGCAGCTCGCGAATGCGGTTCCAACCGGCCAGCGAGTGCGGTACCTCCGAAAGCGTGTAGCCAATCAGGCGTAGGGGGAACACGAGCAGCGTGAACAGGTAGATGAAGCTGGTCAGCTCACCCACCGTCATATCGCCCGAGCGAACTCGGTAGGCACCGCCGACGAGCAGCAAAATGTTGACCACGGTGGGTACGCCGTCGAGCAGCGCCTCGAACGTGCTGCGCAGGCGCACGGCTCCGAGACGGGCCTCGCGCAGCCGGCTGGCAATCACCGACAGACGGTCCGTCTCGCGCCCTTCGGCACCGAACGACTTGACCACGGCAACGCCGTCGAAGCTCTCGTGCACCGCTGCGCTCAGCTTGCCCAGCTCGTCTTGCGCAGTGTTGTAGAAGTGGTCGACGCGGCGCTGATAGTTGACGTTGAGCGCAATGAGACCGGGGAAGACCGCCACCGCCGCGATGCCCATCGGCAGGTCGGTGAGCAGCATCCACACGCTGGACAGGCCGACCAGTACGACCACGCCCGAGGCGAACGGCAGCGGCCCCAGCACAGCCGTTGCCGCCTCAGCGTCGACCCCGGCGCGGGTAATCAAGTCGCCCGTGCTCTGCGTGCGATGCCACGGGGCCGGTTGCTCGGTCAGGCGGTCGATCACGTCGGTGGTGATGGTCTCGGTGACCCGCCACGTTGTGCGCCCGGCCCACGTGCGGCGCACGATCACGCCAGCAGCGCGCACGAAGCCAAGGACAATCAAAGTGCCAAGTATCAACACGACCTTGCGGACACTGACGGAGCCTTCGTTGAAGCGAGGGTTGATGACCTCGTCGATGATCAGCCGCACAACCATCGCCGACGCCACCGTGCACGCAGCAAAGACCGACGCACCAGCGACGGCGGTGAAAAACGTCTTCTTGTGATAGCGAACGAGAGCCCGAACCAATTGGAACGATTGGCGCAAGCGCCCTCGCTCATTTGGAATATTCGTTCCCTCCCCCATGACGTCCGTTCTACCAGCCGCATGTGACGAACGGCGGTTGAATATGGCTCGTCGCAGGTCACGCCGTAGCGTGGGCCCATGGCGCAACTTGACCTTGGCTTGCTGATACTGCGCATGGTCTTCGGCGTCTTCCTGGCCTACCACGGGTACAACAAGGTGTTCGGCGGTGGCGGATTGGCGGGTACTGCGCGCTGGTTCGGTGCCATCGGAATGAAGTGGCCCATGTGGCAGGCGAGGCTGGCTGCCACCACTGAGATTGGTGCTGGCGTGCTGTTTGCTGCTGGCCTGATCACACCGTTCGCGGGCGCAGGCATCATCGGCCTGATGATCGTGGCCATTGTCGTCGCCCACTGGAAGGTCGGCTTCTTCATCTTCAAGCCTGACCAGGGCTGGGAGTACTGCGCGTCCATTGCCGTTGTCGCCTTCGCCGTCGCGATGATCGGCGGCGGTCGCTGGTCGCTGGACAACGCCCTCGGCATAGAATTTCCCGGCTGGTGCGGCACCGCCATCGCCGCGGTCGTCGGTGTCGGCGGCGCGCTCGCCCAACTTTCCCTCAGCTATCGCCCGAAAGCATCCACGTGAACATCCCTTACGCTCAAGAGCCAATCAAGGCGCCGCGCACTCGCACGCCCGTGAAGATCGTCATCATCCTGTGCTGTGCGATCGTCGCTTCGATGTGGGTGTACTACTTCGTCTTCGCGACCGATGAGGGCGTCTACCAGGTTCAGGACAAGAGCTGGCGGGCAGCAGCGTCCGAGATCTGCACCGCGGCGTCCACTGAACGTGAGGCGTTGGCAGACACCAGCGGCGGCTACATCGCCAAGCCGACCAACGCGCAGATGCTGCAGCGCGCCGACATCGTCGACAACGCGACCGCCATCCTTGACCAAATGGTCACCGACCTGGCGGCTATCCCCGTCAATAACGACAAGGACGCCACGAGGGTGGCGTTCTTCGTGGAGAACTATCGCATCGTGCTCTCCGACCGCCGCCGCTATACGGCCAGGTTGCGTGAGTTCAAGCTGGAGCCGTACAACGAAACGGCCGTCGGCGGCGGCCCGGTGTCGAACGTGGTCCTCGACTTCACCGCCGGCGTCAAAGGCAATGGCGTTCCGGAATGTTCGCCCCCCGGCGAGCTCGGCGGCGACGTTCAAGCCTGACCGTCAAACCTGACGTTCAAGCCTGACGTTCAAGCCTGACGTGCAAACCTGACGGGCCTTACGGAACTCGAACCCAACCCTCGCCGTCGATGTAGCGACGAATCACCTTCGCCGGCGAGCCGACGGCGACGCTGTAGTCGGGGATGTCGCCGGTGACCACCGAATTGGCGCCGATGGTGACGTGCTTGCCGATGCGTGAACCGGGCAGCACCACGGTGCCGAAGCCCAGCCACGAGCCGTCACCAATCGTCACGGCCCTCTCGGGCTGCGTTTGCTGCGAGATGGGCTGCGTGATGTCGTCGTAACCGTGGTTCTGGTCGGTGATGTAGACGTGATGGCCGGTCCACACGTCGTTGCCGATGTCGATACCAAAGTGGCCAACAATGCCGCTGCCCTTGCCGATCAGACAACGGTCGCCAATGCGTACAACCGGGTCTGACAGGCACGCCTGACCGGGCACCATGCCGGCTGACAGCGTGACCTGCGGGCCAATCATCGTGCCGGCACCGATGTGGATGTAGCGCTCATTGAAGATGGTGTTGTGTGGGAAGCAGATGATGCTGCCCTCACCAAAGCGGCCAAACAGCCTGCCGGCGCGGTCGCCTGGCCCAATTGAGCCGACTCTGCATGCCAGCGCCCACCCTCGGCGCACCCACTCGCCGCCAACGCGGTAGCTGGCGGCGCGGAGCTGATGACGCATGCGGCGAAGCTATCGGCCACAAGGGGTAGGATTGCTCACACTGCCATGAGCTCCCCCGCCTCCACCGAAACCGCTGCCCTCAGGCACCCCGTCGCGAAAGGGTGGTTTGTCCACTCATTCACCGCCCTCGGCGCGTTGTGCGGCATGTTCGGCCTCATGGCCGTCAGCGATCAGAACTACAAGGTCGCCATTCTTTGGCTCGCAATCGCCATGGTGGTCGACGGGCTCGACGGGCTGGCGGCCCGCAAGTACGAGGTCAAGACGCACGTGCCACGCATTGACGGCTACACGCTTGATCTGATCATCGATTTCGTCACCTGCATCGTCATTCCGGTGCTGTTCATGCTGCGCTTCAATATGTTGCCGCACAATCCGTGGGGCGCAATCATTGCTTCCTTCGTGATGCTGATGTCGGCACTGTGGATGTCTCGTACCGACCAGATGACGAGCGACCATTACTTCAACGGGTTCCCGTGCGAGTGGAACATGATCGTGCCCACGTTGTTCCTGCTCGATATGAATCCCTGGCCGACGGCCATCGCCTGCATCCTGCTGGCGCTGACACAGCTGACCAACTGGAAGTTTCTGCACCCGATGCAGGTACGCAAATTCCGGCCAGTCACCCTCACGGTGACGGTGGTCTGGCTGGCGACGGTGCTGCTGATGACAGCCGACCTTCCTCACAGCAACCCAGTTGGCAAGGTGCTGCTCGTTGCATGCCCGCTCTACATCGTCGGCCTTGGGGTGTGGCGCACGCTCACCGGTCCCCCTGGTGGCGGCGACGAGCCGGCCATGCCATCCACCATGCACGCATGAGCGGGCCGCTGCGCAGCGGCAGCGGTTGCCTCACGGACGTACCTGGTGTACGCGTGGGGCACACTCAACGGGTAGGCCGCGGCTGGCGCACCGGCACGACGGTGGTACTGCTCCCGGACAACACGGTTGGCAGCGTGGAGGTTCGTGGCGGAGGGCCGGGCACGCGTGAAACCGACCTGTTGCACCCCACGGCCACGATGCAGACGGTGAATGCAATTTGTCTCACGGGTGGCAGCGCCTACGGTCTGGCCGCCGCGCACGGCGTGATGGCATTTCTGGAGGACCGCGGCATCGGCTTCAAGGTCGGTCTCGACGCTGCTCACGTCGTGCCGATCGTTCCCGCCGCCGTCATCTTCGACCTCGGCCGCGGCGGCGCGTTCGCCAACCGGCCCGACGAATCGTTTGGCCGTCGCGCCGCGGTTGCCGCTCGCGCTCGACCGTTCCCAAACGGTGCCATCGGGGCGGGTACCGGCGCTTGCGCCCGCGGGCTGCAGGGTGGGGTGGGCACTGCGAGCACCGTGCTCTCGAATGGTGTTGTCGTCGCGGCGTTGGCCGTCGTCAACTCGGCAGGCACCGTGATCGACCCGACAACCGCGTTGCCGTGGATGCCCGGTGCTGCATGGCTCCGGGCGCCATCCGCCACAGAACGCCAGGCGCTTCGCGCACACCTTGACGCGGCAACGCCACCGCTCAACACCACCATCGGCGTGGTGGCCACGACAGCTGCGCTTTCCAAAGCGGAGTGCAACAAGTTTGCGTCAGTCGCACACGATGGTCTGGCCCGCGCTATTCGCCCCGTGCACTCGATGCTCGATGGTGACTCGATCTTTGGTGTCTCCACCGGCCGAGACGAGCTGGGCTCGATGACAGACGCTTCCGCCGACGGTGAGCCACCGATGCGGGCTCGCATTCGCTGGTTGAACGCGGTACTGGAGGCGGGAGCACAGTGCTTCGCGGCCGCCTGCACGAACGCAATCGTGCAGGCTCAAGGCAGTGAGGGCGCCCCCACCTACCGCGACCTGTGCCCGTCAGCATTCCCAGCCGGCGCGTGACCACTGCCATCCAATCCGGCGCGCGCTTTCGAAACAGGGGGACGAGTGGCTAGGTTGCATGCTGCGTCGGGGTGAATGGCACCCCGGTCGAAGGAGGCCTTCAGCTTCATGACCAGCTCGACGCCGGACCGAAGGAAAATCTCGGTCCCCGATCTCCCACGTATGAAGGCGCTGGGCGAGCGAATCACGATGATCACGGCCTATGACGCTACGTTCGCGCGGCTTGTCGATCTGGCCGGTGTCGATGTCATTCTTGTTGGCGACAGCGTGGGCATGGTGGTGCAGGGCACCGCCAACACCATTCCCGTCGAGCTCGACGAGATGGCCTACCACGTGCGCCTGGTTGCCCGCTCGCAGCCCAAAGCCTTGATCGTCGGCGACCTTCCATTCGGCAGCTACCAGGTCAGCCCGCAGCAGGCCGTGGAGAGCAGCATTCGTCTGATGAAGGAAGGCGCCGAATGCGTGAAGCTGGAGGGCGGCGTGGTGATGGCGGAGACCATCCAGGCCATCACGCGCGTCGACATTCCAGTGGTCGGGCACATCGGCCTCACGCCGCAGAGCTACCACCGGATGGGTGGTCACCGAGTGCAGGGCAAGGTCAGTGGCTTCGAGGCTGGCGGTCGCGAGCGGTTGCTGGAAGATGCGCACGCGGTCGAGCAGGCCGGCGCGTGTGCCGTGGTGGTCGAGGGGATTCCCCGCGATCTGGCCAAGGAGATCACGCAAAAGCTGTCCATCCCCACCATCGGCATTGGGGCCGGACCGGATTGCGATGGCCAGGTGTTGGTACTGCACGACGTACTGGGTCTCAGTGAGCTGAGCCTGAAGTTCACCAAGCACTACGCGGATCTGCGCAACGACGCGATTCGGGCAACGGAAGCGTTCATCGGCGAGGTGCGCGACGGCACGTGGCCCGATGACGAACACAGCTTTCACTGACGCTTGGCATGTCTGACGTTCGAGATGTCTGAGTTGTTTGACGAACCGGCCGCGATTTCCGCGTTCAGTGACGGCCACCGAGTCGGCGGTCGACGAGTTGCGCTCGTTCCCACGATGGGCGCGTTGCACGAGGGGCACCTGGCACTGGTCGAGAAGGCTCGCCGCAACGCCGACATAGTGGTTGTCAGCATCTTCGTCAACCCGCTGCAGTTCAACCACAGCGACGACTTCGACGCGTACCCGCGACCGATCGACGACGATCTCGCGCTGTGCGCAGCGCACGGGGTGGATGCTGTGTATGCACCGCGAGCGGCCGCGATGTATCCGCCCGGCTTCGAGACGCACGTGGAACCGGGCCACCTCGCCGATGTGCTCGAGGGTGCGCAGCGGCCGGGCCATTTCCGCGGCGTCACCACGGTGGTAGCGAAATTGTTCGGCGCCGTGCGACCCCAAATTGCCGTTTTCGGGCAGAAGGATTTTCAACAGCTGGCAATCATTCGACGGATGACTGTCGACCTGGACATGGCCATCGAGATTGTCGGCCTGCCAACGGTCCGCGAGGCAGATGGGCTGGCGATGTCCAGCCGGAATCGGCGGCTCTCCCCAGCCCAGCGCGCGGCCGCCGTGTGCGTATCGAGCTCGCTGCAGGCCGTAGCAGCTGCCGCGGACCGCGGTGTCGATGATGTCACCGCACTGACCGCCATCGGGAGAGCCGTGGTCGACGCCGAGCCGCTTGCGCGCTTCGAGCATCTTGAGATTGTGCACCCCGACACACTGCAGACGATCGTGTTGCTTGGCGACGCCGCCGTCGCGGTCACGGCCGTGTGGTTCGGGGACGTTCGGTTGATCGACAACCGGCTGCTTTCCTCCGCACAGCCTTCCTAAGCTGGCGGGCATGCACGAGCTGTCGAACCTCTCCCTGTGGCACGCAACATTGTCCACAGAGGAGTGGGGACCGGGTCGGCCTGCGCTGGGGAGCGGCCTGCAGGTGGACGTCGCGATCGTCGGCGCCGGCTACACCGGGCTCTGGACCGCCTACTACCTACTGCAGCGCGACCCCACCCTACGCGTGGCCATCCTGGAGGCGCAGGTGGTTGGCTTCGGTGCCAGCGGCCGCAATGGTGGTTGGTGTTCCGCTCTGCTGCCGATGGGGCTGGACGCGATCGCCAAGCGCAGCTCGCGGGCACAGGCGTTTCGCCTGCAGACGGTCATGCACGAGACGGTCGCTGAAGTTGGGCGCGTCGTCGATGCGGAAGAGATCGACTGCCACTTCGCGCACGGTGGCTACCTCAACGTGTCGCGTAACCCGATGCAGTTGCAACGCGAGACGGAGCACATCAACCATCTGCACTCGTACGGGTTTACCGACGATGACTATCGGGTGCTCTCGCAGTCCGAAGCAGCGGAACGGATGAGCGCGACGAAGGTGCTCGGTGGCGGGTTCACACCGCACTGCGCGGCAATTCACCCGGCGCGGTTGGCTCGCGGCCTTGCCCGCACGGTGGAACGACTGGGCGCAACGATCTACGAGCACACCTCGGTTGTGGAGATCACGCCGCGAACTGTGCGCACGCACCTCGGCACGGTGAAGGCCGATGTCGTGGTGCGGGCGACCGAAGCGTTCACACCGTCGCTCGCCGGGGAGGGCCGGACCGTGGCGCCGATCTACTCGCTGATGATTGCCACCGAGCCACTGCCCGACGACTTCTGGGAATCGGTCGGATTGCGCGAGCGGGCCACGTTCAACGATGGTCGCCACATGATCATCTACGGCCAGCGCACCGCCGACAATCGCTTTGCCTTCGGCGGCCGCGGTGCCTGGTATCACTGGGGCAGCACCATCAAGCCCGAGTACGACCGCGACGAACGGGTGCACGGCCTCATCCACGACACGCTGCGCGAGCTGTTTCCCGCCATCGGCGACGCAGCCATCACGCACCGTTGGGGTGGCCCCGTGGGTGCGGCCCGTGACTGGTGGTGCCATGCGTCATTCGACCCTTCAACCGGCCTCGCGTCCGCTGGCGGCTACGTGGGCGACGGAGTGGGCACCACCAACCTCTCGGGGCGAACACTGGCCGACCTGATCACTGGCGAACCCAGCGAGCTGACGACGTTGCCGTGGGTTGGTCACCGTTCACGCAAGTGGGAGCCAGAGCCGCTGCGGTTCATCGGCATCAACGCCACCACGGTGCTGCCGGTGGGCGCCGACCGACATGAGGATCGCCAAGGCAGCTCATCCAAGTGGCGTGAGGCAATCATGAATCGCCTGCTCGGCCACTAGGCACAACCTTCGCACCGTTACGACTTCGGCGTCGGGAACTCTGTTGGCGGCATGTCGGCATAGAGCCAGGTGTCAAAGAAGTCGGCGAGCGATTCGCCGGCGACGTCACTAGCGAGTGCAACGAAGTCTGCGGTCGTGCGTGACTCTCCGTTGTTCTCCGCGACCCAGCGGGTCAGCAGCTGGAAGAATGCCTCGTCGCCGATCGTCAGTCGCAGGGCGTGCAGCACTATCGCCCCGCCGCCGTAGCTGTTCGAACCGAACAGCTCGCCCGCTGTCGGGTCAGCCGAGCTGCCCGGCGAACGGTAGGTCAGTTCGTCAATCGCCCTGTCGTCGAGGTCGGCCATGCCGATATGGTCTGCCCACATCCACTCGCCGTAGGTGGCAAACGACTCGTTGAGCCAGATGTCCTGCCATTGTGCTGGCGAGACCGCATCGCCGAACCACTGGTGTGCCAATTCGTGCGACAGAAACTGCTGCTGGGGGCCACCAAGGTTGCCTTCGGCGAAATCGTCGCGGCTGAAAAGCGATCGTTCTTGGGTTTCCATCGCCAGTCCACCGAAACTGTCGGTGATGGCAATGCCGTAGCGGTCGAGCGGATACTCGCCGAAGTACGGCTGGAAGAACTCGATCATCGACGGCGTCACGTCGATGAACGGTTGCATGGTTGCCACGTCGTCGCGCAGAACGACACTCACCAGGGGCAATCTGCCCGGGCCGTTGGACTCGATGACCTCGTAATCTCCAGTCAGCAGCTGCACGAGGTAGGTGGCCATCAGCCTGTCCTCCTGCCACACCCAGACCTCCGAACCCCCTTCGCTGCGGTGGTCCTGCAGCGCACCGTTGGCAACAGCCGTCTCGCCCGCAGGGACCTCGATGGTGAACGTGTAGCTGGCCTTGTCACTGGGGTGGTCGTTGCTCGGCAACCAGGTACGTGCCCCATCAGGCTCATTGAGCACGTACGAACCATCGTCAGTGTTGAACCATCCGCTCTCCATCCCGATCGCCGAGTCGATGGGTGCAGTTGTCACCGTGTACTCGACCTCGATGCGAACAGCGTCGCCTGCCTGGCCTGGCTGGGGCAGGGTGATCCGAAGCTCTGGTGAGTCAGCTTCGAACTCGGCGGCGGCGCCGTTCACGGACACGTCGGAAACCACCGGTCCGGCTGCATCGAGCGTGATGGCCTCGCGGTCTTCGGTGAGTAGGAGGTCAAGGGCCACTGTGCCGTTCACTACGTCGTCATCCGCGTCGTAGGCGATGTCGACGTCGTAGTGCATGACGTCGATGCCGGGGTTGCCCAGCGCAGGAAACAGCGAGTCGCCGATGCCGTCACCAGCCGTTGCGGGAACGGGAGCAGCCGTTGGCTGGCTCGCCTGGGCCGACTCACGGACATGAACTCCCGGCTGCGACGCGCAGGCTGCAAGGAGCAGCGTGACCGCGAAGGAGAGAGTTCGACGAGTCACGTGGGCACTGTACAGACGGCCGGCGACGTCGTCCGGTCAGCGATGTAGGTGCGGGTCGGTCACCGTCGCCCGCAGCCGAACCGTGTACACCGAGTCGCCGCTGAGCACTCCGCCGCGACCGAAGAGGCGGCCCGACTGCCAGTTGGAGAGACCAAGCTCTGGCTGCAGGAGTGCGAACTGCCCGTCGACCCATCGGGTGAAACCGTCACCCACGAACGGTGCATCGACGCAGCGATAGAAGGCCTCATGCTCGGCGGCGTCGGCACTGATCAGCGACGCAACGAAATGGGGGCTGTACTGGTTGAACTGCTCGACGGCCTGCGCGATGTCGTCAACGATCATCACGGCAACTTCCGGGACGGCGTCCCACTCCCACTCCTGCGCCAACGAGGGGCTGTCCGGAACGAGATCATGGATAACTGCCTGCACCCCTCGAGTGCTGGCCGCAGCATCGACTGCGCCCCGAAACGCTGGTAGCAGGTCGTGCTCACGAGAGCGCACGATGCAACACACATTGAGGGTGTTGCATACTTTGCGGTCCAGCGAGTGCTGGACCGCAAGAGCGAACTGTTCGGCGTCGGCACTGTCAGCCGCAACCAACCACGCACCGCCAGTGCCGTGCAGGCTGACGGGCACGCCGTGTTGGCGAGCGACAGCGCCCAGCTGCGCGACAGCGGTCCCAGAACCCCGGGCCACCGCAAGCGAGAGCCGATGGTCCGTAAAGAGCGCCCACCCAGCCGCGTGCGCTGCGCTGTCGACGAGCTGCACGGCACCGGCTGGCAGCCCGGCTGCGGCCAACGCTGGCTGAACTGCCGCGCGCATGATTGCACGGGCGGTGCCCAGGGCATCGCTACCGATACGAAAGACGACTGTGTTGCCTGTGCGTACGACTCCGGTGGCATCGGCGAAGACGTTGGGCCGGCCCTCGAACACGAAACCGACCACGCCCAACGGATCGCGCCACTGCTCGACCTTCCACTGCGCATGCGGCGTCGCCGCGACCTGCTGGCTGCGTCGCGTCTCGATATCGCGCCACGTCCTCAGCCCGGCGATCATCTCGGCGCGCATTCCCGCCGACAGCGTCAGCCGCCCGGTCGCCCGTCCTCGTGCAGCAGCGCGTTGGACATCGGCGGCATTCGCGTCCTCGATCGGGGCGAAGGAGTCGTCGTTCTCCAACCGGGCCGCGAACTGCTCGTAGAAGTCACTGATCTGCTGGTCGGTGGTGTTCGCCAACGAGGCGAAGGCCGCGACACCCGCCCCCACCGCGGCTGCGGCGACGGCGTGCTCTGCCTGGGGAATGTGCAACAGGTCGCCGGTCTCATGGACGACAACCAGACGATCACCAAGGCGAAACGCAGCAGCGAGTTCGGGGGAAACAGTGGTGACGCGGTCGCCGCCGTAGGGAACCCGCTCGCCGGCGATCAAGGTGTGCAGTTGTTCACTCATCGAGCGAGTACCTCCTGGATCAGCACTGCGCGGCCCTCGTCGATCGAGCGATGGGCGGCTTGGCCAACGGCCACCGACATCAAACCATCCAGCAACGTGACCGCCGCGGGCCCACCGTTGTGAATGGCGTACGCCAGGGCAACATGCTCAAGGTAGGAGGCGCCGTGGTGCAGGCCATGGTGACGAATGTTTGCGTCGTGTACCGCGCGTTCGCTCACCTGGCCGATGCCGTCAGCGCGACGGCCGACGCGCACAATGCCCTGCGTCACCAACGCTTCCACTTTGCCCTCGTCGCCGACCACGCAGATCTCCTGCTCGTTCGTGCTCGCCTCGGCGAACATACACAGGTCGAGCGTCGCACGCTCGCCGCCCGCGTACTCCACGATGACGTAGGCATTGTCGAGGATGTCGGGCTGCTCACCCTGATAGCGCTCGTCGAGGTGGTTGACGTCTTGGGCGCCGCTCGCCATCACCCGCACCGGCGCCGACCCGACCAGCAAGTTCATCAGGTCGAAGAAGTGGCAGCACTTCTCCACCAACGTGCCGCCAGTGTTGCGGCTGAAGCGGTTCCAGTTGTCGACCTTGCGGAGGAACGGGAAACGGTGCTCACGAATAGCAACCATCCTGAGTTTCCCAACCGTCCCGTCACGAACCTCGTCGACAATGGCCTGCGTTGGGGGCATGTACCGATACTCGAGACCCATCCACACAACTCGTTGCGGCCACCGAAGCGCTTCGTCGGCAGCAACATCGATGGCGTCGTAGCAGTCGGCCACCGTGGTGCACAGCGGCTTCTCGACCAGCACGTGGTGAGGCGTGCGCAGCACGTCGAGCAGTACGTCGTGATGCGTGTGGTTCGGCGAGGCGATGACCACCACATCGCACAACCCCGAAGCGAGCAGATCACGGTGGTCCGCAAAACGCTGCAGCGGCACATCCAGCCCGACGGCCAGCTGCGCCCAATCACGACTTCCCTCGTTGGGGTCGGAGATGGCGGTGACGGTGGCACCGGGCAAGTGGAGCAGGTTGTTGATGTGCTCCACGCCCATCATCCCGGTACCGATCACGCCGTAACGGAGGCTGGCAGACATCGTCGCTAGCGTACGGCAATGCCATGTGTGCCACATCCATGACCGACCATCTTGAGCTGGCGTGGTTCGCAGCCCTGTGCGATGACGACTACGAGCAGCTGGGGGTACCGGCCCCCGAGCTGGCCAGTAGCTACGAGCACTGCGCCGCCATCGTGCACGCCGCCGACCGGGCCGGCTTCGATTCCATCCTGATGCCCTCGGGCTATTCGCTGGGCATCGACACCGTCGCGTTCACCGCCGCTATCGCGCCAACGACGCGGCATATTCGGCCAATCGTTGCCGTGCGGATGGGTGAGGTGTGGGCACCTCAGCTCGCCCGTCAACTGGCCACACTGGACCAGCTTCTCGGTGGACGAATGATCGTCAACGTCATCTCGTCAGAGCTGCCAGGCGAGTCGTTGCCATCTGCTCCGCGATACCGACGCACACTCGAACACATGCACGCGCTGCGCGCATTGCTCGACGGTGAGCCGCTAGACGTTGCCGGTGAGTTCATCAGCGTCTCCGTTGCCCCGCCGCGCGTGCGTACCGTCAGCGGCCACGCGCCGCCGCTGTACTTCGGCGGCCTCTCCGATGACGCACGCGAAGTGGCCGCCGCGGCCGCCGATGTGTACCTGATGTGGCCCGACACGATGGACGGCGTGGCAGGGGTGATCGCTGACATGCGCCAGCGGGCGGAGCGCCACGGCCGCACACTCCGCTTCGGGTACCGAGTTCATGTGGTGGTGCGCGAGACGGAAGCGTTGGCCCGAGCTGCGGCGCAGCACCTGGTCGCCGCCCTCGACCCGGAGGTGGGTGCGGCGATTCGGGCGCAGTCGCAGGACAGTCAGTCGGTGGGCGTGCGTGCCCAGGCATCACTGCGCGACGACGCCGACCTAGACGGCTTCGTCGAGCCACACCTGTGGACGGGCATCGGGCGAGCCCGTAGCGGTTGTGGTGCCGCAATCGTCGGCGATCCCCAGCAGGTGGCAGCGAAGATCCGCGACTATCAGGCACTCGGCGTCGACACGTTCATCCTCTCCGGCTATCCCCACCTCGCGGAGTGCGAACGATTTGCTGCGATGGTGATGCCGCTACTGCGCGACCAGCCACCCGGCGCGTAACGTGGCCGGATGAGTTCCGATCGCTTCTACTTCCGTCAACTGCTCTCGGGTCGCGACTTCGCGACCAACGATCCGGTCGCCCAGCAGATGGTCAACTTCGTCTACGCAATCGGCGACCGCGGCACCGGCGAATGCGTGCTGGTCGACCCGGCGTACGCCGTCAACGAACTGCTCGACATCGTCGAGGCCGATGGCATGAAGGTCACCGGTGTACTCGCGACTCACTTTCACCCTGACCACATCGGCGGCTCGCTGGGCGGCCATCATGTGGAGGGTGTGGCCACGCTGCTCGAACGCTGCAGTTGCCCTGTCCACGTGCAGCGCGACGAGACCCCGTGGGTGATGCGCACCAGCGGTTTGACGGTCGATCAACTGGTGCAGCACGACGGTGGCGATGTGGTGCAGGTCGGCGATGTCGCGATCACGTTGGTGCACACCCCCGGCCACACGCCCGGGAGCCAGTGCTTCCACGTCGACGAACGGCTGATCAGCGGCGACACGCTGTTTCTTGACGGCTGTGGCCGCACCGACTTCCCGGGGAGCGACCCCGCAGCGATGTACGACAGCCTGCAGACGCTGGCCAAGATGCCGGAGGGCACGGTCGTTTTTCCGGGGCATCGCTATTCGGCGCCCTCCAGCGCCACCATCGACGACATTCGCGAGAGCAACTACGTCTACAGCCCGTCCAACAAGGACCAGTGGATGGCAATGTTCAGCCGCTGAGGCTGCTTCTCCGCTGAGCTACAGGCCTAGTCGCTCCAGTTGCTCCGCCGGCGCCTCCAGCTCGCGAAGCGCAACAATCAATAGTTCCTGCATCGTGCGCTCGGCCGCTTCACCCACTCGGTTCTCGCGCTCGTCGGGGTCGATGGACACGTCGTACAGATGATGTTGGCCGACGTTGGCACCGCCGCTCACCCAGAAGGGCAGCGCGTCGCCGACGCCGAATGGCTGGCGGATCACGGGTATCTCGCTGCCCGGCATCCGGTCCAGCCACGCCCGGTCGTCGGGCTTGGGCAGCTCGGTGATGCCCCGCGCGTGCACCGGCATCGTGCTCCACCGGTTGCTCCACATCGAGAGCGGAAAGTTGTCGCCCTCCGGAGCGCGGGCGTACTTCATACGTCCATCGGTGACCTGCACCCAGTTACCGAAGACACCACCAACGGCGTAGTCACGAATGGATGTCGCTTCGCTCCGTAGGAGCGGCGTCAGAGAGTGGCCATGAGTTCGGTGCAGCGGCGACACGTCGAAGACTTCCGCCAAGGTCGCGTGCAGGTCGACGGCCGTGGTGAGCGCGTCGCACACGCCACCGCCTGGCACACCCGGCCAGTGAATCATCAGCGGAATGTGGCCGAGCGGCTCGAACTGCGGCACCATCGGCTTACCCCACACGTCGTGCAGTTGCCCGTTCACCACACGTTCTTCGCCGAGGTAGTGGCCATGGTCGGTACACACGATGAGCGCTGTGTCGTCCCACAGCTGGTGTCTGTCGAATTGGTCGACGATGCGACCGAACCAGTGGTCGATCATCGTCAGCTTGCTGCCGTAATTGGCGCGAATGTGCTGCGCCTCGGCCGCGCTGAGATGACCGCCGCTACGACCACCCACCACGTACGGCGGCCAGATCAGGCGCTCGCCATTCCATGGCGTTGGCTCGTACATGCTCTGCCACGGAGCCGGGGTGTCGAAAGGCTCGTGCGGATCGAACTCGTCGACGAAGAGCATCCACCGGCCCTCCTTTCCCAACTCCGCGGCGCCACTCAACCAGTCGGCTGCCGCGCTCATCGTGCGCGGACCCGGGTAATCGGTCTCGTCGCGAAAGTGGGTGCGAGTGCGGTCGTAGGCGCGGTCGATGTCGGGGGCCCGTTCGCCGAATCGTCGCTGCAGGAACCAGTCACCCTTGGCCGCCGGCGGTGCAGGCACGCCCAACCAGGATGGATCCAGCCACGTCTTCCATGGGTCGCCCTCGTGCCCGCGGACGTAGTCCCAGCCTCCGAAGTCGGTGTGGTAGTTCTCGCCGCCGGTCTCGAACAGATGCGGGTGATCGGTGACCAGCATGGTGGTGACACCGTGGTGGCGCAGGTCGGCCGTGATCGGTTGTTCCCACAGCTCGATCGAGCCCCACGGGCGCCAGAGGAAGTCGAGAGAGCCGCACAGGATGTCGTGTCGCGCGGGCATGCACGGCAGCGAGCCGGTGACGTGGTTCGTGAAACGGGTGGCGCGTTGCGCGGTGAACCGGTCGAGGTTCGGCGTTGCAAACTCGGTGCCGCCGTAGCTGCCCAACATGTGCCGATTCAGCGAGTCGAGCAGCACAACCACTGCGTTACGCGGCTGGGGCGGAGCGTTCGTCACGGAGCGCAGCTTGTCATGCCGATCAATCACACGACAGCGAACACAACTGCGGCCGTGCCCGCGAAGAAGAGCAACACCAACACCATCACTCGAAAGCGCTCGCCCTGAATGTGCCTGCGAACTGGCCAGCCGAGCCCCTGGCCCACGACCCACGCCGGAATTGCGACGAGTGCAGCGTGCAGCCCTTCAGTGGTGATCTTGCCGTCGGCGATGAAAAGCGCCAGCCCGACAACATTGCTCAGCGCGAAGACGGCCGAAATGGTGGCTCGGAACTCAGTCGGTTCCAGCTGACGTGCCTGAAGATCGAACACGAGCGGCGGACCATTTGTGGACAGAGAGGTGTTCAACACGCCGGAGATGAAGCCCATACCAATGTCCAGCGTGGGCCCGACGTGGGCGAGGTTGATACGTCGAATGAGCAGCCCGGTTGCAATGAGTACTGCGATGCCAAGCGTGAGCCGCAGCGCCTTGTCGCTGACCACGTTCAGAATCCACAGCCCCAGTGGCATCCCCGCAAACGCGGCGAGAGTGAGCCGCTTGGCGATTGGTCGATCGACTGCGGCGCGCAGGTGCCAGCCCATCCAGCTGGTGGACACCATGCCCAGCAACGTGCTGACGACGACTGCCTGCTCAACCGGTACCGCCAGCGTCATGATCGGCATTGCTAGCAAGGCGAATCCGAAGCCGGCGATGACTTGCGTAAAGGCAGCGACGAAGATGGCCACGGCCACCACGACGAGCTGCACAGTGGTCACGGTCGCCGAGTCTGCCACCTACGCTGGCCACCGATGAAGCCACTGCCGCTCAGGTCGCTGCCGATTGTCGACCCATCGGCCCCCGATGCCGCTGCTGGTATTGATGCAGCGTGTCGTGCGGTCGGGTTTTTCGCAGTCCCTATCGGGGTCGAGCTGGCACGTCGACGCGACGAGATGATCGCACTCGCCGCTGAGTTCTTCGCCCTTCCTCCCGCCGAGAAGGCACGGGTGTCGATGGCGGTTGGCGGCACCGCCTGGCGCGGTTGGTTCCCGCTGGGAGGTGAGCTGACCTCCGGAGTACCTGATGGCAAGGAGGGCTACTACTTCGGTGCCGAACTGCCGCCCGACCCGCGCCCGCTGCACGGCCCGAATCTGTGGCCCGCGCGACCGGCCGCACTGCGGGAGGCCGTCATCGAGTGGATGGCCGCCATGGAGGCTCTCGGGCAACGACTCTTGGGCTTGATGGGTGATGGGCTGGGGGTTGGCGAGAACTACTTCCGCGCCGGTCTTACCGCCTCGCCGACGCCGTTGTTCCGCATCTTCCGTTACCCGCCGCAACCAGCCGGCGATTCCATCAGCTGGGGTGTGGGCGAGCACACCGACTACGGCCTGCTGACCTTGCTGGCCACTGACGGTACCCCGGGCCTGCAGGTGAACTCGTATGGCGAGTGGATCGATGCGCCCGCAGACGCCGACCTGATCATCTGCAACCTGGGCGACATGCTGGACCGGCTGACTGGCGGTCGCTATCGCAGCAATCCACATCGCGTGCGTAATCACGCGGGCTCGGATCGATACTCGCTGCCCTTCTTCCTCGACCCGGGCTGGCATGCGGTCGTGGAGCCGATCGCGTTCGCTGATGAATGGGATGTTCCACTCGACCAGCAGGCTCGATGGGACAAGGCCAACCTGCGCGACATCAGCGGCGCCTACGGCACCTGGCTGAGTGCCAAAGTCTCCAAAGTCTTCCCAGACCTTGCCAGCGAAGTCGCCCTTCCCCTCGGCTCAGCCACAGCCCTACCGCTCCTCACTGCGCCAAGAACGGCACCTTCGGCCGCCCATGGGCGGGTAAGCATGCCGGAATCGTCGTGGTAGACCGCCCATGGGCGGTGAAACCTGCCAGCTTTGAGGTATCGGCTGGCTTAGCGGGACAGGGTGTACGTGCGGACCTCGCGGTCGACGGCGGAGACTTTCCAGCCGTCGGCCAGGTGAGGAGCCATTGCGTCGCGCACGGCCAGCCGGGCGTGCAGTGCTTCGGGCGCGCTGGCTGCAATCTCGGCTGGCGACAC